>JAHDHM010000003.1:11621-14045 GCA_020631315.1 Acidimicrobiales bacterium | reverse complement strand
GCCTGGCCGCGACGGCGTCCGGTTCGGTGCTGTGGGCGACGTCGAGGTCGACCTCCACTCGGATCGTGGAGACGAGCGTCGAGGTGGTCGATCGTGCATCGGTCGTCGAGGGGGCGACGCTCGACGTCGAACTGCCGGACGGCTCGATCGTCCCAGCGGTCGTCGCCGACGTGGCCGACTCGTCGACGCTCGATCCGATGGACCCGACCGCAGATCCGGAGCTCGCCGTCGAGCTGCGTCTGGACGAGGTGCCTGCGGAGTACGAGGCCTTCGGCGAACTCGATGTCGACGTGCTCATCGTCGACCGGCGGGCCGAAGGTGTCGTCACCGTGCCGGTGAGCGCGCTCGTTTCCACCGGCGACGGGTACGCCGTCGAGATCGTCGACGGCTCCACGACGCGGTTCGTGTCGGTCCAGCCCGGCATGTTCGCCGACGGCTTCGTCGAGGTCTCCGGCATCGAGGCCGGCACGGCCGTGGTGGTCTCGTCATGACCGCCGTCCAGCAACGCCCTCCTGCGATGTCGTCACGTTCGGCGATCGGCGCGGCCCTCGAGCTGCGCGACGTCGTCAAGGAGTTCCCCGGTTCCCCTCCTGTCCGGGCACTCGACGACGTGTCCGTGCGGATCGACCACGGAGAACTCGTCGCCGTGGTCGGCCCGTCGGGCTCCGGCAAGTCGACGTTGCTCAACGTGATGGGCACCCTCGATCGACCCACGAGGGGCACGGTCGTGGTGGACGGGGTCGACACGGCTTCGCTGGCCGATGCCGATGTCGCCGGCGTCCGGGCTCGACGAATCGGGTTCGTGTTCCAGCAGTTCTTCCTGCTGCCCGGCATGACGGCGGTCGACAACGTGGCCAACGGGTTGCTCTACCAAGGCGTTCGGCCGTGTCGGTCTGGGGCACCGGATCGACCATCGGCCGAACGAACTGTCGGGTGGCGAGCGCCAGCGGGTGGCGGTCGCCCGAGCCCTGGTCAGCCGCCCGGCGTTCGTGCTCGCCGACGAACCGACCGGCAACCTCGACTCGAAGTCGACGGCGGCGGTGATGGAGCTGATCCACGGACTCCATGCCGAGGGGACCACGATCGTGGTGATCACCCACGATCCGGTGATCGCGGCGAGCCTTCCCCGGCAGGTGTCGGTGCTCGACGGACAGATCTCGTCCGACTCCGGGACTCCGGCGACCCCTGCGCCGTCGACCTTCGAGTCGCTGAGTTCGGAGGTGGCGTCATGATGACGATCGAACGGCCCGTACTGCGACCTGCAGACGTACTGCGAGTCGGTGCATCGGGTCCACGAGCTCGCGTGATGCGGACGGTCCTGTCGGCGCTCGGCGTGTCGATCGGCATCGCGGCGCTGGTCGGTGTGCTCGGCCTGAGCGAGTCCTCCAAGTCCGCATTGCTCGACGAGATCTCGCGGCTGGGAACGAACCTGCTCACGGTCGAGGCCGGGGGAGGGTTCGGCGCCGGCGACGGCGCCCTGGCCGAGACCTCCGTGGGCGGCATCGAGCGCATCGACGGCGTCATCGCCACCTCGGCGGTCTGGGAGGTCGAGGTCGACGTGCTCAAGAACGAGTTCGTCGACGAGGGCCAGACTGGCGGTCTCTCGGTCATGGCGGCCGAGCCCGACCTCCTCGAGACGCTCAACGCCGACCTCGCTCACGGCGAGTTCATCGAGGGAGCGACCGAGGACTTCCCGGCCGCCGTGCTCGGCTCCGTCTCGGCGGAGCGTCTCGGTATCAGGGATCTGACGGGCAACCCGCACGTGTGGATCGACGGCGAGTACGTCGAGGTGATCGGCATCCTCGAGGAGTTCCCGCTGGCGGCCGATCTCGACCGGGCGGTCTTCGTGGGTCACGACGCTGCGGTGACGCACTACGACGCCACCGAGAACCCGAGCGTCGTCTACGCCCGGGTCGAGGACGGCTCGATCGATGCGGTGCGTGACGTACTGCCAGCGAACGCCGACCCCGAGAATCCCGAAGAGGTGACGGTCAGCCGACCCTCCGATGCGCTCGAGGCTCAGGCTGCAGCCGACGACGCGTTGACCACTTTGTTCCTCGGCCTCGGTGCCGTGGCGCTGTTGGTCGGCGGCATCGGCATCGCCAACGTCATGGTCATCGCCGTGATCGAGCGCCGTGGCGAGATCGGTCTGCGTCGGGCGCTCGGTGCGACCAAGGCTCACATCCGTCGTCAGTTCCTGACCGAGGCCGTGATCCTGTCGATCCTCGGCGGCGTCAGCGGTGTCGCCATCGGTGTCGCTGCGACGTACGCCTACTCCTGGTCGCAGGGTTGGCGCGTGGTCGTGCCGACGTCGGCGGTGGCCGGTGGTCTCATCGCCGCCATCCTCATCGGTGCCGTGGCCGGTCTGTACCCGGCGGCTCGGGCCGCCCGTCTCGCCCCCACCGAGGCGCTGCGAGCCTGATC
>JAHDHM010000003.1:0-11521 GCA_020631315.1 Acidimicrobiales bacterium | reverse complement strand
GGGTTGCTGCTACAGAACAGCGAAGCCGAGTGCGAGTGTGCACAAGGCGACGCCGCCGGCTCGGGTGGTCCGACGGATCGCTCGGGCCGAGGCGCGTTCGCCGATGCGTCCGGCGGTGAGGCCGAGCAGCGGGTGCCAGATCGCCGAGAACGCCATGACGCCGAGGGCGATCGCCACGCGGTCTGCGGTCGACGACACCGGCACCGCACCGAGCAGGGCGATCCATCCGAGGAGGGTGGTGGGTGCGATCAGGGTGATCCCGAACAGTGTCAGGACCGGGCGTTCGATCGTGCCGACGACCTGCTCCACTGCGGCGGGACGCACCGCGAGGAACAGGCCCGTCACGAGCATGGTGACGATGCCGAGCGCGGCCGTCGCCGCGGCGATGCCGGGTTGTGTCGCTGCGCCGAGGGCGATCACGCCGAGCGCGACGAGCGCGAGCGTCGCATCGGCGGCGGCCACTGCGGCACCGGCCCCTGCGCCGGTGCGGGCACGCCGTTGGACGCCGACCTGGATCAGCGACATCGTGACCGGGCCGGGAGGGATGATCGCGACGGCCCCGAGGCCGACTCCGAGGAGCATCGACGTGAACATGTCGAGCATCGTGAGTGATGTCGTGCCGTGGGTGGTGCGGAGCTCGGCGTCGAGGTCGCCCTTTGGCCGTAGAATTCGTGGTCATGGATGAGATCGACCGCAGAATCATCGGTGAACTGGCTGCGGACGCTCGTGTCAGCGTGTCCGAGCTGGCGCAACGTCTGCCGTTGAGTCCCTCGGCGACCTCCGAGCGACTGCGTCGCCTGCAGAACGACGGCGTCATCATCGGCACGACGGTCGTCGTGGACCCGGCCGCGGTCGGACGCACGATCGAGGCTCTGGTCGACATCAGGTTGAGTCCCGACGCCGAGGTCGACGTGATCGACGCCGGTCTGTTGGCCGAACCCTGCGTGATCAACGCCGTGCATCTGACCGGTCCGTTCGACATGCAGGCTCGGGTCGCGGCGACCGACGTGGCGGAGTTGAACCACCTCCTGGTCCGGCTCAAGGACGACCTCGGTGCGATCGAGACGAACACCCGCCTGGTGCTCAACACCTCGCCAGGGTTCCCTCGTCCGGTGGCGCCGGTGTGAGCGAACCCGTGACCTACGGTGACCACCCCGCGCGAGATCGAGGTCTGACATGAGAGTGCTGGTCACCGGCAGCAACAGCGGCTTCGGGCGACTGACGGTGCTGTCGCTCGCGTCAGCGGGCCACGACGTGATCGCGACCGCCCGTACTCCGGAGAAGGCGTCGGCGCTGCTCACTGACGCGGGCGACGACGCCGATCGCATCGAGATCCGGCAGCTCGACGTCGGCGACGCGGAGAGCATCGCGGCGGCAACCGGCGATGCCGACGACATCGACGCCGTCGTCAACAACGCGGGCTACGAAGTGCAGGCCGCGGTGGAGCAGCTGACCGACGACCTCTTCGCCGGTCAGATGGACACGAACGTCATGGGTCCGGTGCGGGTCGCGCAGGCGGTCCTGCCGGCGTGGCGCACGCGAGGGTCCGGCGTGATCGTGAACGTGTCGAGCATCGCCGCGCACATCGGCACGCCGTACTCGGGTCTGTACGCGGCGTCGAAGTGGGCGCTCGAGGCGCTCTCGGAGGCGCTGCACTTCGAGGTCTCGCACCTCGGGATCCGCGTGCACCTCGTCGAGCCGGGACGCTTCCCGACCTCGCTGCACGACAACCTCGTGCGGCCCGACGACTGGGACGGATCAGAGCATGCGGCACGCAGTGACCGGTTCCGTGCCGCGCTCTCGGCGATCGACGGTGACGGCCCGCCGGCAGACCCACAGGCGGTCGCCGACGCGATCGTTGCTGCGGTGACCGATCCGGCAGCGCCGTTCCGTCAGCTCGTCGGATCGGATGCCCAGCTCATCGCCGGCGTGAAGTCCTCGATGTCGTTCGAGGAGTTCGAGGCCGTGATGCGAACGACGCTGGACTGGCACGACTGACTCGGCTGGCCTGTCCGAACGATCATGTGCCGGCCCAGCGCCGGTTGCAGTGTCTCGATGTTCGTCCGGGTTCAGCCCAGCGCGGCGATGGCGGCGTCGTAGTTCGGCTCCTGCGCGATCTCGCTGACGAGCTCGCTGTGGGTCACCTGGCCGTCGGGGCCGACGACGACCACGGCACGCGCGGCGAGGCCCTGGAGCGGTCCGTCGAGCATGTCGACGCCGTAGTTCGCGAGGAACTCGGGGTTCTTGAAGGTCGAGGCAGTGGCGACGTTCTCGATGCCCTCGGCGCCACAGAAGCGCTTCTGGGCGAACGGCAGATCTGCCGACACGCACAGCACGGAGGTGTTCTCCATCTCGGCGGCCTTCGCGTTGAACGTGCGGACGCTGGTCGCGCACGTCGGGGTGTCGACGCTCGGGAAGATGTTGAGGATGAGGTTCTGGCCCGCGTAGTCGCCGTTGGACACGGCACCGAGATCGATGCCAGTGAGGGTGAAGTCGGGTGCGGTGTCGCCGGCGCCGGGAAGGTCGCCGCCGGTGTTGACCGGATTGCCGCCGAGCGTGATCTCTGCCATGTCTGTCCCCGTCTGATCGGAGGTGCGTGCTGCACCGTGGTCGTGACGGGTCGTGTCTAGCAGCACGATCAGGCTGCGCCACCTTCCGCGTCCTGGTCGGCACCAGTGCATGCGTCGTCGTCGGGTCGGCGGCGCAGGGCCATGAGCGCGCGCGTCACCGCGGGGCGATCCGCAGGGTCGATGAGGTCGACGAACGCGGCCCGGACCGAGATGAGATGGTCCGGCGCGGCGGCCTCGATGGTGGACAGGCCAAGTGGGGTGAGCACCGCGAAGGTGCCGCGTTTGTCGTCCGGGCACTTCTCCCGTGCGACGAGACCCCGATCGACCATGCGGTCGACGCGTTGGGTGAGCCGGCTGCGCGAGTGCAGCAGCCGTTCGGACAGCTCGGCCATGCGGAGTCGATGTTCGGGGGACTCCGACCGGTGCACCAAGACCTCGTAGTCGTCGAACGTGAGCCCGTCGGTGTCGCGCTTCATGTCGGCTTCGACGCTGCCGAGCACCGTCGACGCGGCGTCGATGAACGAGCGCCACATCAGGAGCTCGTCGGCATCGAGCCAGCGAACGCCGTCGTGGGATGCCGGAGTGGTGGTCGCCGAATCGGCCATGTGCGACATGGTACCCGACTGTTCATCTAGTTGAAGGTTGAACTATCTGCGTCGATCCGATATGGTTCAATCTTGAACCAACCAGTCGAACTCGACGATCCCCCTCCACTCACGTGGCGTCGACCCGAACCCCAGGAGATCCCGACATGACCATCACCAACCACGCAGCCAGCACCCCCGAGTCCACCGGCGGCCTGACCCCCGGAACCTGGACCGTCGAACCCATGCACTCCGAGGTCGGCTTCAGCGTCCGTCACCTCGGTCTGTCCAAGGTCCGCGGCCGCTTCAACACCTTCAGCGGCAGCGTCGTCGTCGGTGCCGACGCTGCCGCATCGAGCGTCTCGGCCGTCGTCGACCTCGCCTCGGTCGACACCAACAACGAGCAGCGCGACGACCGACTTCTTCAACGTCGAGACCCATCCGCAGATGCAGTTCCAGTCCACCTCGGTCTCCGAGGACTCGATGGTCGGTGAGCTGACGATCAACGGCGTGACGCACACGGTCGAGTTCGACCTCGAGCTGCACGGCGTCGCCGTCGACGGCTACGACACGACCCGTGCCGGGTTCAGCGCCAGCACCTCGATCAAGCGGTCGGACTTCGGCATCGACTTCAACGCACCTCTCGGCGCCGACGGCATGCTCATCGGCGACAAGGTCGAGATCGAGCTCGAGATCCAGATCGTCCCGGCCTGATCGACGGCCCAGGCGATACAACACAACCTGACGGCAGGAGACAGGTCATGACCCACGGAGCAGACATCGACAGGACCCAGGAGTGGGCCGACATGCGCGATCGGCACCTCGCCGACGCCGACGTTCGACCGGCCTCCACCGCGCGCGGCGTGCACCACGTGGCGCTGCTGTCCACCGACGTCGAGCGGACGATCGCCTTCTATCAAGGCGTGCTCGAGTTCCCGCTGACGGAGCTGTTCGAGAACCGTGACTACACCGGTTCGACGCACTTCTTCTTCGACATCGGCAACGGCAACCAGCTCGCGTTCTTCGACTTCCCCGGGCTCGACCTCGGCCCGTACGCCGAGGTGTTGGGCGGCCTGCACCATCTCGCGCTGTCGGTCGAGCCGTCCCACTGGGACCGCCTCGTCGAGAAGCTCAAGGCCGAGGGCGTGCCGATGCACTTCGCCAGCGGATCGTCGGTGTACTTCCCCGGCCCCGACGGCGAACGCATCGAGCTCATCTCCGACCCTCTCGGGGAGATGTACGGCAACACCATCGGTTGAGGATCGCGGCGGCTGACCTGCCTCGGCTCGACCTGACATGACAGGTGCCGGTGTTCGTGACGCTTCAGTCGGCGAGCATCGGCACCGCCATGCCGGCGTCGCGGCCGAGATGTGCGCCGCGACCGATCGCCGCCGAGCCGAACTTGTCGCGGATCTCGTCGTAGGCGCCGTCGACGCTCGGCCGAGCCCGCGGCCCGAGCGGCAGTGAGAGCTGCACCGCGTCGGCGTTCTGCAGATGCGACACGGAGATGCCGAGCATCGACACGCCGTTGCGTTCGGTGACGAGGCCCCAGGCGTCGCGCAGGATGCGGCGCCCGACACCACGGATCGGCTCGGTCTCGTTGGTCGCCTCGTCGAGCGTCCGGGCCCGAGTGGCCCTTGAGAAGTCGTCGAACCGGAAGCGGACGGTGACCGTCCGCCCGACGCGGTCCGCAGCGCGCATGCGCCGGCAGATGCGATCGACGAGCCCCAACAGGATCACCTGCGCCTCGTCCAGGTCGGGCCGGGCGCGCCCCAACGCCTGCTGCGAGCCGATGGAACCTCGGCGGTGTCCGACACGGATACGGCGGGCGTCGCGATTGTGCGCCAGCGCATGGAGCTGCCGGCCCTGGCCCGGCCCGAGCAGGCCGATCAGTACGGACTCATCCAGGTCGGCCACATCGGCGACGGTGAACAGCCCCTTGTCGTGGAGCTTGGCCGTGGTGACTCGGCCGACGCCCCAGAGGCGCTGGACCGGGAGTGGCCGCAGGAACTCCAGTTCTCTCCCCGGCTCGACGGTGAGCAACCCGTCGGGCTTGCCCACGCCGCTGGCGACCTTGGCCAGGAACTTCGTGTTGGCCACACCAACGGTGATCGGCAGCCCGACCTCGTCGGCGACGCGCTGCCGGAGTCGGGCGGCGATGTCGACGGGCGATCCGGCCACACGTCGCAACCCGCTCACGTCGAGGAAGGCCTCGTCGATCGACAGACCCTCCACGTAGGGGCTGGTGTCGTCGAAGATGGCGAAGACGTCCTTGCTGGCCTGCGAATAGGCGGACATGCGTGGCGGCACCACCACCGCGTCCGGACAGAGCCGCCGGGCCTGGCTCCCGGTCATGGCCGTCGCCACACCTCGACGCTTGGCCTCGTAGGAGCACGCCAGCACCACCCCGCCACCGACGATGACCGGGCGGCCGCGCAGCGACGCGTCGTCCCGCTGCTCGACGGAGGCGTAGAACGCATCGAGGTCGGCATGGAGGAACATCGAACACATGTTCCCTCATCGGTGGGCCGTTCGACAAGACCCGGTTCGGTTCGCGAACTACGCCGGCGGCTTCCGGGAGATCTCGACGGGTGTTGGCGCGCTGCCCCACCAGTCGTCCGAGCGCCGGCGCTTCCCGCCTCCGGCACGGTCGTGCCACCACGAAGCGACACGTCGGGCTCGGCTTCCGGCGAGACGCCGCCACAGCTGGTCCTGTCGGCTGTCGCCGCGTGTGTACGGGCAGACCCGGATGCACACGGCGCAGTCGCTGTTGATCTTCGTCCAGTAGCCGAAGCAGGCCTCGCCGTCGACCGACCACTTGGTGACGCCGCGGATGCTCGAGCGGTTGAGCGGCTCCGCCGTCGGCCTCCCGTGGGGGATGGCCGATGCCGGGCACGCGTCGGCGCACCGGGTGCAGGTGTCGCAGAACCTGGCGACGCCGGTGTCGATCGGCGCGTCGTGCGCCAGCGGCAGGTCGGTGAAGATCTTCCCGATCCTGAAGCTCGGACCGAACTCGGGATGGATCACCAGCCCGTTGCGGGCGTACTCGCCGAGCCCCGCGGAGATCGCGAGCGGGATGGCGAGCGCGGTGTCGTTCATGGACGGCACGGCGCGGTAACCGAGGTTGCGGATGAACTGGGCGACGCCCAGCAGGACGGTGGCGTCCTTGGAGTAGCCCAGGCCCGTCGCGGTGCCGGCCAGAGCGCTGGGTGCGGTCTCGATCAGACCTTCGTCCATGCGTTGGGCGATCACGATCACGTGGTTCAGGCCGTCGCCGATCTCGTTCGGCTTGGGTCCGCCGGTCGCGGCACTGAAGCGCTCCGAATAGATCCAGCGTTCGTCGGTCGCGGTGATGCCGACGTCGTCGGCGCCGAAGAGCTTCGCTGCATGCTTCACGTGTCCTGCGGCCGCGGTCTCGTCGCCGAGGTCGACCCGCTCGGTGGCGCTCTCGCGCAGCATCGACAGCGGGTCCAGGAAGCCGTCCCGTCGATCGTCCGCCTCGAACATCTCGGCGAACACGTCGGCGACGTGCCACGAGGCATTGCGCAGCGCATAGTCCCGCTGGGTGAAGCCCTTCGCCTTGCGCCACGTGTCGAGCGGGCGGCGGTAGGTGGCGAAGAACGTGCCGGCCTGCTCGGTCGCGATCTCCGGGTCCCACATCGAGCGGGAGAACACGTCGTCGACCTGGCTGAACGGCTCGACCCGACCGATCTCGACCACGTCGTCGAGGGTCGGCCCGGCGGTCCTCGGCTGTGTGGAGCGTCCCATCGCCCACCACACTGTCAGTTCTGATGAGCGAGGATCCGATCGAGCACGCCGAACGCATCGTCAATGCCTGCCGCAACATCGACGGTGCGCGGGTTCGACGAGCGATCAACCAGTTGGCTGACCTCGAGGGATGGGCCGACGACCGGTTCGCTCCTCCCGAGTCGGGACCGAAGAGCTGTCTGCACCGGTTGGTCACCGTCAAGGGTGGCTTGACGCTGTACCTCAACTCCTCTCGCGGTGCCGAGCGGTCGCCGATCCACGACCATCTCGTCCGAGCCTGGGTGGCGGGGGTCTCGGGCTGCGAGCGATCGACCTTTCACGGTGTGAAGAGCGGGCGACCCGTCGCCGGCGGCACCGTCGACATCGTGCCGGGCATCTGCGTCGAGATGGAGCGCACCACGATGCACCGCATCGAGATCGACGAACCGACCAGAGCGCTGCACCTCTACGAGAAGCCGCTCGAGGAGCTGGGCGGCCGCCGATTCTGGAGCGGTGCCGAGGAGCGGTGGCGGCCGCTTGAACTGCTCAGCCCGATCGTCGACCATCGTGGCTGAATCGACCCGCGGCGCACGTGCCCTGGCGCTCGGCGACGACGAGAACGGAGACGCCGATGCGCGGCTGGCACGGCACTGAACACGGCGAGCCCGGCGACGTCCTTCGCCTCGTCGACGATCTCGGGAGCCCCGAGATCGCACCCGGTGAGGTCAAGATCGCCGTCGAGGCGGCGAACGTGAACTTCGCCGACATCCTCCAGTGCCGCGGCACCTACCAGGAGCGGCCGCCGATGCCGTTCACCCCGGGGATCGAAGCGTGTGGTCGCGTCCTCGAATCTCGGACCAACGGGGTCGAGGTCGGTCAGCGAGTCGTCGGCATGTGCCGACCGGGCGCCGGTGGCTTCGCCGAGGAAGCCGTGCTGCGTGGTGCCGGTGTCCTACCGGTTCCAGATGACGTCCCAGCCGAACACGCCACGATCCTCTACACGACGTATCAGACCTCGCACGTGGCGCTGTTCCACCGCGCTCGCCTGACCGAGGGCGACTGGCTGCTCGTCCATGCAGCTGCCGGCGGCGTGGGTTCATCGGCCGTGCAACTCGGCGCGGCCTCCGGTGCCAAGGTCATCGCGACTGCCGGCGGGGCGGACAAGGTCGAACGCGCGATGTTGCTCGGGGCCGACCATGCGCTCGACTCTGCGCTCGTCGAGTCGGGCGAGCTCGACCTGCGAGCCACGATCCGCGAGCTCACCGACGGTCACGGCATCGATGTCGCGTACGACCCCGTCGGCGGCGAACTCGGCGATCTCACCCGGCGAGTCATGGCGTGGGAAGGGCGGCTCCTGCCCATCGGCTTCGCGGCCGGTGGACCCGTCGAGTACCCGGGCAACCACCTGCTGGTGAAGAACTACGACGTGCTCGGCGTGTACTGGGGTTCGTATCTGCAGCCGGGCCGACGCCACATCATCGAGCACGCCCATGACGAGCTCATGCAGTGGTACCTCGAGGGCCGCATCGTCCCGCCGTGGGTCGAGACCATCGCTCTGGAGGGTGTCATCGGCGGCCTCGACCGGCTTGCAGCGCGACAGGTCATCGGTCGGCTGGTCGTGACGCCGTGATGTCCACCATCACCCCTTGATGCTCGACGAGCTGGTGCGCGACGCGATCGCGCCGGACAGTCGCCGCGCGTGGCTGGCGACGGTCGCTGCATCGTGCGTGAACGGCGTCGCGTTCGGCATCGCCTACAGCTTCGGCACCTTCTTCGACGCGATGTCGGAGGACTTCGGCACCGACCGCGGGCCGACGGCGATGATCTTCGGCATCACGCTGCTCTTCTTCTTCGGCACCGGGATCATCACCGGTCCGATCGGTGACCGCGTCGGTGCACGCCGGTTCGTCCTCGCCGGCGGCGCGGTCTTCTCTGCCGGCCTCGTCGTGTCGGCGCAGGTCGATGTCCTGTGGCTCGGCTACCTCACCTACGGCATCGGGATCGGGGTCGGTGGCGGCTCGTTCGTCGCGCCGCTCGCGGCACACATCGGTCGCCTGTTCGTACGCCGCCGCCCACTGGCGCTCGGGGTGATGGCGATCGGCAACGGCCTCGGCACCCTCATCGTCGCCCCCAGCACGGCGGCGATGGTCGACGCCGAGGGTTGGCGGTTCGCGTTCGCGGCGCTGGCCGTCGTGGCCGGTGTGATCTTCGTTCTCGGCGCGGTGTTCGTCGGCCCGTCGCCTCGTTTCGACTCGCCGTCGGCGAGCGTCGCCGGCGTGCGCGCCCTGTTCCGTGACCCGGGCTTCGCGCCGTTGTTCTGGTCGGCGACGCTCATGTCGGTCGGGCTCTACGTGGCGTTCGCCTTCGTGGTGCCCTTCGCCGAGGACGCCGGCGTCACGTCAGCGGCTGCCGCGAGGTTGGTCGGGCTCATCGGGTTCGCCAGCATCTTCGGTCGGCTGGGTCTCACCGCGCTCACCTCCCGAGTCGGCGCCGGCGGTGTCTACCTCGCCGCGCTCGGTCTGCAGCCGCTGGCCTACGGCATCTGGCTCGTGGCGGACGGCCGCTACGCCGTGCTGGTCGTGTTCGCGTTGACGCTCGGCACTGCGTACGGCGGGTTCGTCGCCGTGACACCCGAACTCGCGATGCGACGGTTCGGTCTCGATCAGCTCGGGTTGCGAATGGGCACGCTGTTCACGTCGTTCGCGATCGGCGGGCTGATCGGCCCACCCGTGGCGGGTGCGCTCGCAGACCGGACCGACGGCACGACCGTCACCATCGTGACGGTCATCGTCGTGGTGGCGGCCGCCTTCGTGGTGGCGCTCCCGGTCGGTCGGGCGTCCGACGACGTCGTCCCCAAGGTCGTGCCGTGACGACGATGCAGCCGTGGGCGGTTCGAGCGGTCAACCTGCCAGAGCACGCCGAGAACCCGATCCACACCGACGCGGGTGCCCAGGCCGCCGGCTTCGAGCGGGCGCTCGTGGCGGGTGTGACCACGTACGCCTACCTGATGCGCCCGCCCTGTGCGGCCTGGGCTCGGTCCTTCCTGGACGACGGCTGGTCGTCGGTTCGGCTGCGCTCGCCCGTGTTCGAGGATGATCCGCTGACGATCACTCCCGATGGCGACACGATCTCGGCCGTCGCCGGCGGCGAGGTCCGAGCCGTCGCCAGAGCCGGCCTGGGTGAGTTGCCCGACGATCTGGGTCCGATCCCGGCCCGACCGATCGAGGCGGTCGAACCGGTCACGCGCGACGTCGGTCCCGGCACGGACTGGTGGCGCTACACACAGCGCGCCGGTGACGACCTCGCGCTCCACGACGAGTTCGTCGCTCCTGCGACGTGGGTGTCGCTGGCCAATCACCTGTTCCATCGGCGCTTGGTGGTCGGATCGTGGATCCACACCGAGTCGATCGTCCGTCACCTCGGCGCTGCGCCGGCGGACTGCACCGTGACCGTCGAGGGCGACGTGATCGAGCGCGCCGAGCACCGGCTGGGAGTGATGGCAACCGCAGACCTGCGCATGCTCGTCGACGGCGTCGTCGCCGCTCGGATCCGCCACCGAGCACTCGTCGAACTGCACTGAGAACTCGACCCGAGGTCCCCGTCACGGACGGCGGCGGCTGAAAGGATGAGCGTCCGGGAACCGGTGGACCGTCCGTGGCGTTGGAAGATGCAACGGGCGACGTGGGGGTCGAACAGGCGACATGGCGGACTTCTGGCAGGCAGCGACCACTCCGGTCGCGTTGGTGTTCTTCATCCCGCTCGCCGTCTCCCTCGTCGCGTGGTTCATCTCGATGCTGGGCCTGTTCGAAGCCGATGCTGATTCGCTCGACGGTGTCGGTGGCGAGGCCATGGATTCGGTCGGCCTCGGTGACGCTCCGCCGCTGCTCGCGATCACGGTCGTCTCCACCATCGCCTGGTTCCTCGCCGTCGTGGCAGGGCTGTTCCTGCTGGAGCCGCTCGCCGGTGCCGCGTTCGTCATCGCGTCGATCGGGGTCTTCGTCGTCGCCATCGTCGCCGCGGTGTGGCTCGGTGGGCGGATCGTGCGTCCGGTGGGACGGATGATGGAGACCGCCACCGCACCGAGCGCTGCCGAGCTCGTCGGTCGAGAGGCCGTCGTGCGCTCGGGCCGGGTCGACGGCTCGTTCGGCTACGCCGACGTGCTGTGGCCCGACGGATCCGAATCGCGAGTCGACATTCGCAACGAGTCGGGCATCGATGTCGGACCGGGAGACCGAGTGCGGCTCGTCTCGTGGGACCCCGATGCGTCCACCTTCACGGTGGCGTCCGACGACGAACTCTTCGAGAGCTGACATCGCCGACCGCCACGAGCAGCCGGCCTGACCATCACCAGATCTGACGCTGGGGCGTCATGACACGACAGGAGAACAGAACATGAGTGGACTACTGACTGCGGTGGGTGCCGTGATCGCCATCTTGGTGGTGATCGTCGTAGCGGTCGGGCTCCTCGTCACGCGGTTGTTCCGCAAGGTGCCCCAGGGTCAGGCCCTGGTGGTCTCGAAGTGGAAGAACGTCGTCGTGACCTTCACCGGTCAGGTCGTCATCCCGGTGATCCACAAGGCCGAGGTCATGGACATCTCGGTCAAGAACATCCAGGTCGAC
>JAHDHM010000226.1 GCA_020631315.1 Acidimicrobiales bacterium | reverse complement strand
GATCGACCGCGGGACCCGAGAACACGCCGTGCGTGCAGGCGGCCAGCACCTCGGACGCACCGTTCTCGATCAGCTGATCGGCGGCCGAGCACAACGTGCCGGCGGTGTCGATCATGTCGTCGACGATCACACAGACCCGACCGGCGACGTCACCCATCACGCCGAGCGCCTCGACCTGGTTGGCCACCGACATCGAGCGCTTCTTGTAGATGGCCGCCACGTCGGCGTCGAGACGCTTCGCGTAGCGCTCGGCCACCTTCACGCGACCGGTGTCGGGCGACACGATCACACTGCCGGCGGGAATCACCGTCTTGAGATGGTTCACCAGGACCGGAACGGACGTGAGGTGGTCCACGGGCCCGTCGAAGAAGCCCTGGATCTGACCGCTGTGCAGATCGATGCTGACGAGCCGCTCGGCACCGGCGGCGTGGAACATGTCCGCGAGCAGGCGGGCGGTGATGGGCTCACGACCGGCCGACTTCCGGTCCTGACGGGCATAGCCGTAGAACGGGATCACCGCGGTGATGGCGTCGATCATGATCAGCTGCTCCATGATCGCGTCGTTGACCGACCCGCGATCGAAGCCGGCGTGGCTCTGCACGATGAAGACGTCACCGCCACGCAGCGAATCGTCGAACGTGCACTTGATCTCGCCGTTGGCGAAGTCGACCAGGTTGGCCTCGCCGAGCGGTACGCCCAGCGTGTCGGCGATCTCGCTCGCCAACGCCGGGTTCGCACGCCCCGTGAACAGGTGCAACCGCTTCTTGGTCACCGTCTCCATGAGGGCAGCTGTGGCGGCGTCAGCCGTGTTCGTGCCAGCGTCCATCGTGTGCCTCCCGCGCGTCGGTCTGGTTCGTCCGTGGCCGGCGGGCGGTCCGCCTCAGCTGGGCTGAGAATAGTGCGGCCCCGTGACGGTGCCATCGGCGATCTCGTCGCCCGGGTTGAGCGCGGCGAACGGACCGATCCGTGCGTCGTCACCGATGACCGCACCATGGGCTCGAGTCGACTCGAGGCGGCAACGAGCGCCGACCACCGTGTCGACGAGGTGCGAACCGGCCCCGATCGAGGTGCCCGCACCGATGACCGAACGACCCTGGACCAGCGCCCCCGGAAAGACCGTGACGTCCTCGCCGAGCTCGACGGTGCCGTCGATGTACGTCGCCTCGGGGTCGACGATCGTGACGCCGCGACGCAGCCAGTCCTCGTTGATCCGACGCCGGAGCACGGCCTCGGCCGACGCCAGCTGGGCACGGTCGTTGATGCCCTGCATCTCGTCGGGGTGTCCCGGATGCGCGGCGATCGAGTAGCCGGCTTCACGCAGCACCGACACGACGTCGGTCAGGTAGTACTCGCCCTGCGCGTTGTCCGGAGTCACGCGGCGCAATGCCGGGCCCAACAGGCTGCGGTTGAAGCAGTAGATCGACGTGTTGATCTCGTTCACCGCGAGCTCGTCGGCCGACGCGTCCTTGTGCTCGACGATGCGCAGCACCTTGCCGTCCGCGCCACGGATCACGCGCCCGTAGCCGGTGGCGTCGGGAACGAGTGCCGTCAGAATCGTGGCTGCGGCACCGCTCGCGACGTGGGTCTGCACGAGGGCAGCGATGGTCGCACCCTGGACGAGGGGCTGATCCCCCGGCAGCACCAGGAGCAGCGCCTGGTCGTCGTCCATCTCGTCGCTGGTGAACGAGTCGAGACCGACCTGGGTGGCGTCGCCCGTGCCGCGCTGGGTGGCCTGCAACGCGAAGAGCGCCTCGATGCCCTCGGGCCGGTGGTCCGACACCGCCTGACGGACACGATCGGCTCCGTGGCCGACGACGACCACGACCTTCGTACACCCGACCTGTGCGAGAGCGTCGACGCCGTAGGACACCATCGGGCGCCCGCAGAGCCGGTGAGCCGGCTTCGGCAGCGACGACCGCATCCTGGTGCCCTGCCCAGCGGCGAGGACGACAGCCGAGACCGACGGTGAGTTCTCCATGGCTCGGGGAGGAGGACTCGAACCTCCATTGACGGGACCAAAACCCGCTGTCCTACCAATTGAACGATCCCCGATCGGCTGACCACGGTACCGCCGTCTGGCTCAGGTGCCGTCGTCTGACTCAGGTGCCGCCGGCCGTGTCGCCCTGACCGCCCTGGTCCTCGGTCGTGGTGGTCGTCGGTGCGGTCGTCGTCGTGGACGTCGGGTCCTCGGTCGTCGTCGTGGTGTCCGGATCGGTGGTCGTCGTGGTGGTGCCCGGATCCTCGGTCGTGGTGGTCGTGTCGTCCGGGTCCTCGGTCGTGGTGGTCGTCGGCTCCGCCGGGTCGACCGTCGTGGTGGTCGTCGTTCCCGTCGGCTCGGTCGTGGTGGTGGCCGCCGGCGGGGTCGTGGTCTGCGGGATCGTGCTCGACGGTGTCGGGGTGACCCTCGTGGTCGTGGTCCGCTCGGTCGTCGTGGTCGCCGGCCGGGTGGTCGGCGTGATCGGCAGGTCGAGCGTGGTGGTGACCGCCACGGTCGTGGTCGTCGGCGCAGCCGTGGTGGTCGTCGCGACCGTGGTGGACGTGGTCGTGCTCGTCGACGTGCTCGTGGTGGTCCCCGACTCGGTGTCGTCGGTGGTGACGTCGGCCGGGAGCGCCTCGTCGTCTGGCCGGCGGCCGGGCCGGCGGCCGAGGTCACGGCCGGAATCGTGGTGGCCGGCGACGCGATGGCCTCGATCTCGTCGAGACCACCCTCGGGCAAGGTGATGTCCTGGTTGGGTCCGATCTCGATCGCGTCGTCACCTGCACCGACGATCACGCTGCCCTCGGCACCGGTCTGGAGCCGCATTCCGGGCTCGACGACGACCCCGGCTGACGCCTCGAAGCGCTGACCGCTCGGCAACACCACCTCCGCATCGGTCGCTTCGACGAGATAGATCTGCTGCGGCACCGGGTCGCGGACGACGATCAGGCCGAACACGATGAGTGCAGCAGCGAACGCCGCGACCGATGCCGTGATCGGCCACCGACCGAAGCGACGAGCAGCGAACACGACGCTGCCGCCCGCGACCCCACCGGCGGCCATGACCCGCAACGACGACTCGAGGCCGGCCGCGAAACGAGGGTCGGGTGGAGGAACCGGCGCACCGCCGAGATCCGTCAACCGCTGTTCGAGATCGTCCGTCACGACAGCACCTCCTCCCCCATCTCCGAGAGCTGCTTGCGCATCGACTTCAGTGATCGATGCACGAGCACCGCCATCGTTCCCCGGCTGACACCCATCGCATCAGCGGCTTCCTCGTTGGTCAACCCGGACAGGTACCGCAGGCTCAGCGCGGTCCGGTAGCGCGGGGTCAGTCGATCGAGCGCAGCTCGCAGCACCTCGGCCTCGGCGCTGCGCAACACCTCGTCGTCCGGCTGTTCGGCCTCGGTCATCAGCCGCTGCATGGCCACCTGGCCTCGATCGCTGTTGGCCCGGCCGGCCTTGCGGTGGTGGTCGTGCATCTGGTTCGCGGCGATGCGGAGGATCCACGCGGGGAATCCGCCACCCGACGGCTGGAACTTCGACAGGTTGCGGTACGCCTTCTCGAACGTGGCTGCGGTCACGTCCTCGGCGATCTCCCGAGAGCCGCATCGGCGATACGCGAACGCATGGACACGATCGAGATGACGCCGGTAGAGCTCTGCGAAGGCGTCGGCGTCGCCGTCGACGGCGCGACGAACGAGGTCGTGGTCGTACGCGTTCGACTCAGCAGGTGCCGTCAACGGAACCTCCCTGCCAGCCTCCATCGCGATCGTCGACCTCATACTGACAGCTCAACGTGGTTCTGCTCCGTCGATGACACACCTGTGTCAGACGTTTCAGGAGCCGATCTGGTCGCGACACCCCGGCGCGCCAGCTATCCTCGGCGACCTCATGGGTTCGCTCGTCAAGAAGCGCCGCAAGCGCATGCGGAAGAAGAAGCACAAGAAGATGCTTCGCCGCACGCGTTTCCAGCGCCGCTAAGTCAACAACTTCTCCATCTCTCGACGATTCGACCCGCATGACGCCCGAGACTCGGGCGTCAGCGTGCGGGTCGTTTCCGCGCCCCTGACAACGTGCCAGAGCGCGGTCGACCTCGCGCGCTCGGGATCGACTCAGATCGACCGTGCCGCGACGGTGTGGGCCACCCGGGCCTCGATGCCCTCGACGACGACGCCGTCGTGGGCACCCTCGACGAACCAGGTACCGCCCGAGCCGGCCAGGGTCGGGGTCACACCGGTGGCATCGCCCAACGCGTCGCGCCAACGGGCCAGTTCGGGAGCATGCGCGAGCGCAGCCGGCTCGAGGTCGTTGCCGGACTCGGACATCGGTCCGCCGAGCTCGTCCCACACCCGGTAGACGGCCGGGGTGCTCACCCCGAACGGCGGCGTCAGCAGGGTGAAGGTCCGCTGGACGAAGGGCAGCGGCTCGACGAGCTCACCGATGCCACGCACCCGGGCCCGGCCGCCACGCACACAGAACGCCACATCAGCACCGATGGACGCGGCGAGGTCGAGGTCGGTCACACCGGCCCACGCGAAGATCGCAGCCGCGTCGCTGCTCCCACCACCCAGTCCGGCTCCCGCGGGAATCCTCTTCGTCAGATGCACCCCTGCGGTCCGACCCACGGCACGCAACGCACGTTGGACGAGGTTGTCGCCGTCGGCAGCGACCGTGAGACCCGAACCGGCGCTCTCGAGGGTCAGGCCGTCCCCGGCCGGGTCGATCTCGAGCGTGTCCGCGAGCGACAACGACACCATCTCGGCATCGATCAGGTGGTAGCCGTCGTCGCGTACCCCGGTGACGCGAAGCCTCGTCGTGAGCTTCGCCGGCGCCTCCATCGTCACGACACCAGCTGCTTCAGCGACCATCGTCGTCCTTCCCGTCGACCGCGCGGGCCAGCTCGATCCAGTCGTCCAACGACAGGCTCTCTGCTCTCAGCTCAGGAGCGACACCGGCTGCGGTGAACTGTGTCGGCCCGACTCGACCCCCGAGCGAGCGTCGCAGCATCTTGCGACGCTGTCCGAAACCGAGACGGACGAGTTCGAACAGCGTTGACCGAGACACGTCGTCGGGGATTCGAGGTGTCTCGTGACGTCGGAGATCCATCACCACGGACTCGACGTTTGGCCTCGGCACGAACACGCTGGCCGGCACCTTGCACAGCCGGCGCGCCGTCGCCCAGGACTGGACCTTCACCGACAAGGCGCCCTGATCCTTCGTACCGGGCTCGGCCATCATCCGATCGCCCACCTCGGCCTGGACCATCACGACGAGCCGGGTCACCTGCGGGACGTGATCGAGGACGTCGGCCACCAGCCGCGTGCCGACGTTGTAGGGCAGGTTCGCCACCATGGTGTGCGGTTCACCGCCGAGTTCGGGCACCCACGACTCGAGTCGTGTGGCGTCGGCGTGATGCACCCGCACGTTGCGTCCGTCGAGGATCTCGGCGAGCGGCGCCAGGAGGCCCGGATCGGTCTCGACGGCGAGCACCTCGGCGCCCGCATCGGTCAGCGCGAGGGTCAACGACCCGAGCCCAGGGCCGATCTCGACGACCCGCTGACCGGGTTCGATGCCGGCGAGCGACACGATGCGCCGCACCGTGTTGCCGTCAGCGAGGAAGTTCTGGCCGAGGGCGCGACGGGGTTCGAGCCCGTGTCGTTCGAGCAGCTCGTTGATGGCCGCTCGGCTCAGCGTCACAGACGGTTCTGTGTGCGATCCCAGCCGAACTTCCGGGTGCAACCGGGCCAGGCACGCCACGTCTGGATCTCCCACAGCAGCGCACCGCGGTAGATCTGCTCTTCCTTGGTGGCGTGGTTCGGGCGTCCGATGCCGCCGACGAACTCCCACGAGTCCTGCGTGAACTGGATGCCGCCGTAGAAGCTGTTGCCGGTGTCGATGTCCCAACGGTTCGTGGACTCGCAGAACGCGAGCTGCTCCCACATGGCCATCTCTGGCCAGCTGTCGTCCCATGGCCACGGAGCGATCGGCGACACGACGGTGGTCGCTTCGGTGGTCGTCGTGGTCTCGACCGGCGCCTCGGTGGTGGTCGTGGCGGGCGCTTCGGTGGTCGTGGTCGTCGTGGTGGCCGGCGCCGCGGTCGTGGTGGTCGCCGGAGCGGCCGTGGTGGTGGGCGCTGCGGTGGTGGTGGCCGCCTCGGCCTCGGTCGTGGTGGTCGTCGCCTCGGC
>JAHDHM010000225.1 GCA_020631315.1 Acidimicrobiales bacterium | reverse complement strand
ACGTGAGCGTAGGTGGCTTGTCCCACCGGCTTCCCGGGTCATGCGACCCATCCCCCAGGGTGGGGATGTCTGAGACAATGGCCTCCGTGGCAGAATACTCCGAGTCGCAACCGTCAGGTTCCTACCGACGTGACGTGTGCGACGCAGGGTTGCAGATTGATCGAGTGGGCGACCACCATGGGCCTCGGGCCCATGGCGGTGGTTCCGATGGTGTGGACGAGGTAGGCGGGGCGACGTGGCGAAACTGAGAAGCGAGGCGATGAGGTGGCGTGGTGGCCTCCTCCTGGCCGCCGATCTGCTCGCGTGGTACGCCGCGCTCGGGGTTGCGACGTGGCTCGCTGATGCCATGCTCGCCGTCATCGACGGCCGCCGAGTTGTCGTGCTCGCCGCGATTCTCACCGTGCTCTACGGTGCACTCGGCTCGGCGAACCGGTTCCACATCGCCCGGACTCGCATCGGGTCCATCGATGAGATGCGCCGCCTGGTGCCGACCTGGACGGCCGTTGCCGCTCTCGTGATTCTCGCCAACGAGTTCGTGCTCGACGGGCCCCTGCCGCTCCGGGTCCTCCTCGCGTCGATGCCGATCGCCCTGTTCCTCATGCTGGTGGCTCGTGGTGCGTGGCGCTCCTACCAGGACGTCCGCCTCGCCCCGACCGGCGGCGTTGCGCCGAAGCGTGTCGTCGTGTTCGGCGCTGGTGAAGGTGGGGAGCAGATCGTCCGCTCGATGCGACGTGATCGCTCATCGGCCTACATGCCGGTCGCCCTCCTCGATGATGACCCCCACAAGCGCAATCGCGTCGTCTCCGGCATCACGGTGGACGGTTCGCGTGACGACATGGTCGCCGTTGCTGCCGCCACGGGCGCCGAGATCCTGCTGATCGCCATCCCCTCGGCGAGTTCGGCGCTCATCACCGAGCTGACCGATGCCGCCGATGCGGCCGGGCTCGAGGTGCGGGTGTTGCCCTCGACCTCGGAGTTGCTCGGTCTCCTCCGGGTCGACGACATCCGTGAGCCCACCGAGGCGGACCTCCTGGGTCGCGCTGAGGTAGCCGTCGACTTGGACGCCATCTCGAGCTACGTGACCAAGCGGACGGTTCTCGTGACGGGAGCTGGTGGTTCCATCGGCTCCGAACTGTGTCGTCAGCTCTACCAGCTCGCTCCTCGCAACTTGATCATGCTCGATCGCGACGAGTCGGCACTCCATGCACTCCAGCTCTCGATCGAAGGTCGAGCGCTTCTCGACACCGGCGCCCTCGTGGTCGCGGACATTCGTGATGCCGGTCGACTCGACGAGGTGTTCGCCGAGCATCAGCCGGATGTGGTCTTCCATGCTGCGGCGCTGAAGCACCTCACACTGCTCGAGCGGAATGCCGGCGAGGGCATCAAGACGAACGTGCTCGGCACGGCGAACGTGCTCGATGCCGCCCGTCGACACGGTGTCGATCGGTTCGTGAACGTCAGCACCGACAAGGCCGCCGATCCGACGAGTGTGCTCGGCATCACCAAGCTCGCCGCCGAGCGGCTGACGGCGCAGGTCGCCGAAGACACCGGGCGGACGTACGTGTCGGTCCGGTTCGGCAACGTGCTCGGCAGCCGAGGCAGCGTGTTGCCGACGTTCCGTCATCAGATCGCCGAGGGCGGCCCGGTCACGGTCACGCATCCGGATGTGACCCGCTACTTCATGACGATTCCCGAGGCGGTTCGGCTGGTGTTGCAGGCCGGTGCCGATGCCTTGCCGGGCGAGATCTGCATCCTCGACATGGGCAACCCGGTGAAGATCGCCGACCTCGCTCGGCGACTGATCGAGTTGTCCGACTCGGCGGCCGAGATCGTGTACACCGGTCTTCGGCGGGGAGAGAAGCTCCACGAGGTGCTGCGGGCTGCCGACGAAGTCGGCGTCAACCGCTCGCACGAGCGTGTCTTCCACACCGGTGGGTGCACGTCGCTCGAGCCGACGTCGCTGGCGGCGTCGGCGCCGGGCCTGTTGCTCACGGCTGATGCGATTCGCACCGAGTTGGCCATCCACAGCCGGCTCGCCGCGCGCGACCAGTAGTTTCGCCCGACATGTGGTGGTCATCGGCCGTACCGGCCCTCCTGAGCGCGTTCGTGCTCGTGGCGGTGCTGACACCGATGTCGGCCGAGCTGCTCGTGCGTCTCTCGATCGTCGATGTGGAAGGCGAACGATCGAGCCATGCGGGGACCGTCCCGCGTGGCGGCGGAGTGGTCGTCCTACTTGCCGCCCTCGTGTCCGGTGCCGTCGCGACACTCACCGGAGAGGTGCCGAGATGGTCGGTGAGCGCCGTTGCGCTGGTGGTCGTCGCAGTCCTGCTCGGGGTGGTCGGCGGTGTCGACGACCGGCGATCGCTGTCCGCCCGGTCCCGGTTGCTGCTGCAGGTTGCACTCGCCGCATGCGCCAGCCTGCTCGTCCTGGCCGATCACCCAGTCGGTCTCGCCGTCGCGACGTTCGTCGGTCTGGTCGGGTTCGTGAACGCGTTCAACTTCATGGACGGCATCAACGGCATCTCAGCCCTGACGGCCGCGGTGATCGCAGCCTCGACCATGCACGTCGCGTGGGGGCAGGACGGGCCGGTGGTGCTCGCCGCAGCGGCGCTGGTTGGTGCGTCGCTCGGCTTCTTCGTGCACAACGGGCGGGGTCGGATCTTCCTCGGTGATGTCGGGAGCTACTTCCTCGGCGCGGCGTTGGTCGCGCTGGCCGTGCTTGCGTGGGCCGACGGCGGCTCGGCGGTCGTCCTGGCCGTACCGTTCGTTCCCTACATCGCGGACGTCGCGGCGACGCTCGTCCGGCGCCTCCGGCGGGGAGCGGACGTCCTACGTCCCCACCGTGAGCACACCTACCAACGCCTCGCGAGCGGCCGATGGACTCATGTGGAGACGAGTGCCTTCTACGCCGGGATGGCCGCTGTTCTTTCGGTCGCCGCTCGTTTCGACTCGTCGCTCGGTCTGGCGCTTGCTCTGGTCGCGGCCGGTGGCATCGCCGTGGCCGGGAGCCGACTTGCCGAGGCCGCTGCGTGAGCACGCGACTCGCGTTCGTCCTGGAGATTCCGGTCTCCTATCGGACCGGCTGGCTCGACCACGCCCGGGCATCCGGCCTCGACATCCATGAGATCTACCTGGCCGAGGGCCAGTCGGACCGGCCCTGGGAGGGTGGGGCCTCGGCGACCTCGACGGTTGTGCGGTCGGCCGATCTCGGTGGCACCCGCTCGGGCTTCTTTCCTCGCCTGAGCCGTGGGCTCACCGAGGCTCTCGACGAGGTCGCTCCAGATCTCGTGTCGGTCCCCGGATGGGCCCACCCGGCTGCCTGGCAGGTGATCTGGTGGTGCCGGCGTCGCAAGGTGCCCTACGTCGTGATGTTCGAGACCTGGCGGCAGCAGTCGCAGTCGCGCATGCCGGCGCCAGTCGCGGCCAGGATCCGCGACTTCGTGCTCGAAGGTGCGGCGGCCGCCTGGCCGATCAGCACACGAGCGGAGGCCTTCGTGAAGTCGCTCGGCGTCGACCTGCCGACCGTCGTCGTGCACGGGAACACCTGCGACGCAGATGCGCTCGCCGCCGTCGAGAGCGACGATCGGACCGGTGTGCTGTTCGTCGGTCGGTTGTTGGAACACAAAGGCGCGGCACTGCTGCCGGCGGTGGCCGAGCTGCTCGCCGATGCCGGCGTGTCTCTGACCGTGATCGGTGATGGGCCGATCCGATCCGCGGTCGATGCGAGCCGTGCGATCGTGCTCGGGGCGGTGCCGCCGAGCGAGGTCGCCGCTGCGATGCGGGCGGCGCAGGTCGTGGTCGTCCCGTCGCTCGCCGAACCGTGGGGTGTGGTCGTGCACGAAGCGCTCGCGAATGGTGCCGCCGTGGTCGCCACGGACGCCGTCGGCTCGGTCGACGATCTGTTGGACGACGCCGTCGGCCGAGTCTGCTCGCCCGACGCTGCCGGGCTCGCCGAAGCGTGTCTCGAACTCCTCGCCGCATTGCCCGAGCCCGAGCGATGTCGCACCGCCGCCCGGCGCGTCACCTACGTCTCGGCCACGAACGAGTTGCGAAGGGGCATCGCCGCAGCCCTCGGTGGTGGGACATGACGACACTCTGGATCGACGCTCGCACCGCCCGGACGGGTGGCGGGCGGACGGTGCTCGACGCCGTCGAGCGGCATCTCGTGCCGACGCTGGACGGCCTCGACGTCCGGCTGTTGCGGCCGGACGACGGCGCGCCGGCCGTTCCGCTCACCCGACCCGGCAATCGACCCGATGTCGTGCTGGGTCTCGCCGAATCGGGCAACCTCGGGCTGGGCGGTCGTCGGTCGACGATCATGCTCGTCCGCAACTGGAACTGCTGGCAGCCCGGTGGTGGGGCGAAGAACGAGATCCGCCGGCGGGTCGTGGCCCACAACGCCCGGGTCGCCGACGTCGCGGTGTTCGCCACCCGGACCTTCGCCGATGCCGTGGGGGAGCGATGCCGCGGTCGACAGGAAGTCGTGCCGTTCGGTGTGAGCGACGAGTTCGATCCGGGTGGTCCGGTTGAGCAGGGTGAGTTCCTGCTCGATGTCGGCGACTGGTACCCGTGGAAGCACCACGAGGCGACCGTGCGAGCATTCGCCGCCGTGAGCGCCGAGCGTGCGGCCCTGCGATTGAAGATCGCTGGACATCCGGTCGATCCGGCGCTCGTCGACGAGGCGCTCGATGTCGCTCGATCGCTCGGTGTCACCGATCGGGTGGATGTCCTCGGCTCGGTGGACCGCTCGACGTTGGCCCGGCTGTATCGGGGCGCAGCGGCCGCCGTGCTGCTCTCCGACCGTGAGACGTTCGGCCACCCCTATCTCGAGGCGTTGGCCTGCGGCGCTCCACTGGTGGCCCGGCGGATGCCGGTGACCGAAGAGGTCGCCGCTGCAGGAACCCTCGTGGAGGGGGACGAGGCCGCCATCGCCGCCGGCTTGTCCGCAGCGCTTGCCGGACCTCGGCCGACGCCGGTGCCACCGCGTCGCTGGTCGGACCATGCCCGGGAGCTCCGGGCTCTCATCGTCGAGGCGCTCGCCTGATGTGTGGCTTCGCGGTGCTCCTGAACGGTCAGCCCGTTTCGGTCGACGAGGTCGAGTCCGTCCTCGTCCGACGAGGCCCCGACGGCCGAGGTGAGGTACAGATGGGCGACGGCTGGGGTCTGCATCGTCGCCTCGCGATCATCGATCTGTCCGACGGATCCGCCCAGCCGATGGCAATGGCCGACGACCTCCAACTCTTCTACAACGGCGAGATCTACAACTACGAAGACTTGCGGAGCCTCGGGACCTTCGACAGCGATGGCGACACCGAAGTGTTCGGCCGTCACCTTCTCGACGGAACGGTGGGCGAGCTACGCGGGATGTATGCCGGCGTCGCGACGAATGGTGCGAGCGGGCAGTTCGCTCGTGATCGGTTCGGGATCAAACCGCTCTACCGCGCTGCGACGGCCGAAGGGGTCGCCATTGCCAGTCAGCTTCGTTGCGTTCCCGCCCTGACCGGCTCGACGTCGATCAATCCGGCCGCGATTGCCTCTGTGCTTCGGTTCGGGTCGGTGGTCGGCACGACCATGTTCGACGGTGTCGACGAGGTGCTGCCGGGAACCCACGGAGCCATCGGCGGCACGGCGTCGGCGCTCCCCGAGCCCCAGAGGACAACGGCCACACTCGGCGACGCGATCCGTGCGTCGGTCGAGCGCCACCTGGTCGCCGATGTACCGGTGGCACTGCTGCTGAGCGGTGGCGTCGACTCGGCCGTCCTGGCGCGTGCGATCCGCGACGTCGGCGGAGAGGCCACGGCGATCACATTGAGTCCGGGCGGCGAGGTCGATGAGTCGGTTCGGGCTCGTCGGACAGCCAGGGAGTACGGCCTGGATCATCGGGTCGAGGAGGTCCGGCTCCCCGAGGTCGTGGCGGACATCGACGCCTTCTTCGACGCTGCCGATCAGCCGAGCGTCGACGGTCTCAACACGTTCCTGGTGTCGAGGGCCGTGCGTGACGCCGGCTTCTCGGTCGCGTTGTCGGGCCTCGGCGGCGACGAGTTGTTCGGTGGGTACTCCTCGTTCCGCCGAGCCTGGGCGACCCATCAGCTCCGTCACTTGCCGGCGCCGGTCGTGCGTCGCCTGCTCGCCCGACTGGGGGCACCTGCGCACAAGCTGGATCGATGGGTTGCCCATCGGGGCGATCTCGGAACACT
>JAHDHM010000224.1 GCA_020631315.1 Acidimicrobiales bacterium | reverse complement strand
CCGGCCGCACCGCGCCCAACCTGCGCGACGGCGAGGGCGCGATCCACTGATGAGCACCGCCGCGGTGCTGCTCGCCGCGGGTGGCGGCACTCGCTTCGACGGGCCGACTCACAAGCTGCGCGCCGTCGTCGGCGACCGCATGGTCGTCGAGTGGTCACTGGCCGCTGTGCTCGGCGCAGCACTCGACGAGCTGATCGTCGTGACCGGCGCCGCCGACCTCGACGACGTGCTGCCGTCGTCGGCCACCTGTCTGCACAACCCCGATTGGTCGGCCGGGCAGGCATCGTCGTTGGCACTGGCGCTCGACCACCTCGACGGCACCGACCATGACGCCATGGTCGTCGGGCTCGCCGACCAACCCGGAGTCGGGAGCGACTGCTGGCGAGCGGTCGCTGGGGCTTCGTCGCCGCTCGCCCGCGCCACCTACGACGGACGCTGGGGCCACCCCGCACGCATCCACCGGTCGCTGTGGGGCGACATCGAACGGACCGGCGATTCGGGTGCACGGGGCCTGTTCGCCAGTAGGTCAGCCGACATCGAGGCGATACCGTGTCGAGGTCGCCCCGACGACATCGACACCGTGGAGGATCTGGCCCGATGGAACTGAACAACGAATTCCGAGTCGACGCACCCATCGACGTCGCCTGGGCCACCCTTACCGACGTCGAAGGCATCGCCCCGTGCATGCCCGGCGCACAGCTCACCGAGATCGACGGTGACGAGTTCAAGGGCTCGGTCAAGGTCAAGGTGGGCCCCATCACCGCCCAGTACAAGGGCGCGGCGAAGTTCCTCGAGAAGGACGACGCCAACTACATGGCCAAGCTCGAGGGCTCGGGCCGTGACACCCGCGGCGCCGGCAACGCCAGCGCCGTCGTCACCATGCAGCTGTCGCCCGATGGCGACGGGACCAAGGCCGAGATCAGCACCGACCTCAAGGTGACCGGCAAGGTCGCCCAGTTCGGCCGTGGCGTCATGGCCGACGTCAGCGAGAAGCTGCTCCTCCAGTTCGTCGAGTGCCTCGAAGGCAAGCTCGTCGAGGCCCAGGCCGCTCCCGCCGCCGAGGCTGGAGAAGAGGCAGCGGAAGAAGCTCCTGTTGAAGAGGCTGCAGCCGAAGCTCCCGCCGAAGAGGCACCTGCTTCCAGCGGCCCGCGCAAGATCGACATGCCCGAGGCCCAGCCGGTCGACCTGCTCGACACCGCCGGCGCTCCGGTCCTGAAGCGTGCAGCGCCCGCCATCGCGGCGCTGATCCTGCTGCTCCTCATCCTCCGCCGCCGCAAGAGCTGACCGTCCCACCCCAGGGATAGGTTCATCCCGTGGCCGACGGAACCTTCTGGACAGCTGAGCAGCTCGAGCAGCTCTCCCGGGACGAGCGCGCACAGGTGCTGCGCGACGGATTCGTCACCGACCTGTCCGAGGTCCCCGAGCCACTCCTCGAGCGTGTTCGCGCCAACGTGCGCGCCCACATCTCCGAAACCGAATCGGCCCACCCCGCCGATCGGTGAGCGAGTCGCGCTGCTGCCTGGTTAGGCGACTGAGCGGGCGAGTTCCTTGATGGTCGTCATGCCCTGGGCGGCCTTGATCAGGCCGTCCTGACGCAGAGTCAGCATGCCTTCCTTGACGGCCTGCTTCTTGATCTCCGCAGCAGACTCGCCACGCAGGATCATCTGCTGGATCTCGCCCGAGATCAGCATGACCTCGTGGACGCCGAAGCGGCCCTTGAAGCCCTCGCTGCACTTGGAACAACCGACCGGCTTCATCCAGTTCGGCTTCTCGAGATCCGACGCACGGATCAGACCATCGGTCCACCCGGCAGCCTTCAACTCGGCCGGATCCGGTGTGTCCGGCACCGAGCACTCCTTGCAAAGGCGACGGGCCAGACGCTGGGCGACGATGCAGGTGATCGAGGCCGTCACCATGAACGGCTCGATGCCCATCTCGATCAGACGCAATGGCGTCGACGCGGCGTCGTTCGTGTGGAGCGTCGACAACACGAGGTGACCGGTCAGCGCCGCTTCACAGGCGATCTGGCCGGTCTCGGCGTCACGGATCTCACCCACGAGGACGACGTCGGGGTCGGCACGCAGAATCGCCTTCAGCGACGAGGCGAACGTCAGGCCCGCCTTCACGTTCATCTGCATCTGCTTGATGCCGTCGATCCGGTACTCGACCGGGTCCTCGACGGTCACGATCGCCGTCGTCGGGTCGTTCTTCGCGTTCAGCGTCGAGTACAGCGTGGTCGTCTTGCCGGAACCGGTCGGACCGGTCACCAACACACCACCGGCGGGCTTGTTGAACGCCCACTCGAACCGCTTCATCGACCGCGGGTGCATGCCCAGGTCGGCGAGGTTCAGGCTGTTCGAACCCTGGTCCAGGATTCGCAGGACGACGCTCTCGCCGTACACGGTCGGCACGGTCACGATACGGAGGTCGACCACACGGTCGCCGACCTTCACCGACGTACGGCCGTCCTGGGGGACCCGCTTCTCTGCGATGTCCAGCTCGGCCATGATCTTGAAGCGCGAGAGCACGCCGCTCTGCACCGACTTCGGCGACTTCATGACGTCCTTCAGCACGCCGTCCACGCGGAAGCGGATGCGCAGGCCGTGTTCGGCGGCCTCGACGTGGATGTCCGAGGCACGCTCCTGGATCGCCCGCTTCAGCAGCAGGTCGATGAACTTGACGATCGGACCGTCGTCGGTGATCTCGCCCATGTTGGCGAGCTCGTTGCCGTCGTTGCCGCCGCCCATGCTCTCGGCAGCCGACGCCACGGCGGCCTCGGCCTTGCCGTCTTCGTAGATGTTGACGATGACGCGGTCGAGCTGGTCGGGGGAGGCGGCGACCGGCATGATCCGCTGGCCGGTCGCAGCGCGCAGATCGTCGATCGCGAACACGTCCGACGGGTTGGCCATCGCGACCTTGAGCTTGCCGTCGTCGGTGTTGGCGACGGCGAGCGCCTTGATGCGGCGGGCCAACGCCTCGGGTACCTTGCGGGCGAACAGCGGATCGGGCGGGGTGATGTCGAGGTCGATGACCTCGATGTCCTGCTGGTCGGCCAACGCACGGAACAGTGCGTCCTCGAACAGCACGCCTGTGTCGACGAGGACCTCGCCGAGCCGCTTCTTCGTCCGCCGCTGCTCCTCGAGCGCGGCCTGAAGCTGATCGACAGAGATCACGCCGTTGGCGATGAGGATGTCGCCGAGCTGCCGGCGGGTGCGCGTGGGAGAAGCGGTCACGAAGCCCCTGTCGGCAGAAGCGGCCCGAATTCAACTCTCCGGTACACGATTCCGGGGTGAGATCACACCCGTTCGGCGTGTCGGGCCGGGCGAAGACGGCCGGTAGCGTCACCCGGGTGAACGAGGCCGATCGCGCAGCAGTCGAAGCCCTGCTCGGACGTGCGCCCCGAGGCGCCTTCGAGGTCGTCGTGCGCAACGCCGACGGGGCACCGGTCGTGCTCGAGAACGCTCCGTTGCTCGACGACGGCACCCCGATGCCGACGCTCTACTGGCTGGTCGGCGAACACGAGCGCTACGTCGTGAGCGTGCTCGAAGCCGCGAACGGCGTCCGCCGGGCCGAAGCCGAGGTGCCCGCCGACGAGATCCAGGCGGCCCACGACCGCTACGCAGCCCAGCGCGACGCGCTGCTGTCCGCCGATCACGAAGGCCCACGGCCCTCCGGTGGCGTTGGCGGCACTCGACAGGGCGTGAAGTGCCTCCACGCGCACTACGGCTATCACCTCGCCGGCGGCGACGATCCCATCGGTCGCTGGGTCGAACACGAACTCGGCGCGATGAACTCCGGCCCCATCGGCATTCCAGCAGCTGACGAACAGGACACCGAACGATGAGCGAACTCGTCGCCGCGATCGACTGCGGGACCAACACCACGCGCCTGCTGATCGCGGGACCCGACGGTGCCGTCGAGCGACGCGCCACCATCACCGGACTCGGCCGAGGGCTCAAGCCCGGCGGCCCGTTGTCGGCTGACGGTGTCGATCGTGTGATGGCGGCGCTCGCCGACTACCGGGCCCTGCTCGACCAGCACGGTGTCAGCCGGTGTCGTGTCGTCGCCACCTCTGCGGCACGTGACGCCTCGGACGGCGCAGCGTTCCTGGCCCGCATCGCCGAGACGGTGGGCCACGAGCCCGAGATCATCTCCGGCGAAGAAGAAGCCCAGCTCGGCTTCGCCGGGGCGACGTCGGGCCTCGACCACGCCGGGTCGGTGCTCGTCGTCGACATCGGCGGCGGATCGACCGAGTTCAGCGTCGGCCGCCTCGTCGACGGCGACGCCGAACTGCTCGGCGCGGTGTCGACCGACATGGGGTCCGTCCGGTTCACCGAGACCTACGTCGAGCAGGACCCGCCCGCGCCCGAAGAGCTGTCGGGCATGTTGTCCGTCGTCGAGGCCTTCATGGACGACGTGTCCCGCGATCTGCCGGGAGCCGGGTCGGCGTCGAAGGTGCTCGCGGTCGCCGGCACCGCGACCACGGTCGCAGCTGTCGAGATCGGCCTCATCGAGTACGACCCCGACGTCATCGACGGCTTCGTCCTCGAGCGAGCGGCCGCCGAGGACGTCTTCCGGACCCTCGCCACCGAGAAGCTCGAGGACCGGGTCCACAACCCTGGTCTGCAGGCCGAGCGGGCGGACGTGATCGTCGCCGGCACCGCCATCCTGGTCGGCATCATGCGCTACCTCGGGCTCGACGAGGTCGTCGTCCGAGAGTCCGACCTGCTCGATGGTCTGGTGGCCTCGATCGCCTAGGGTTCGACGATGGATCTCCACACGCGGCGATTGACGCTGCGCGGACTACGTCCCGGCGACTTTCCGCAGTGGAGTGAGGTGCGCGTCCGGTGCGCGGAATGGCTCCGGATCTGGGAGCCGCGCCGCCAGCCCGGCACCCCCGATCCGTCACGCGATCTCATCGCCTTCACCTCGCGTTGCACAGCCCGCGAACGGGAGCGTCAGCTCGGTTCAGGCCATGCCTTCGGGGTCTTCCACGGGTCGACGTTCATCGGCGAGGTCAACATCTCGAACGTACGGCGCGGCCCGTTCCAGTCCGCCGACATCGGCTACTGGGTCGACCAACAGCAGGCGGGCCGGGGCTACACACCCGAAGCCGTCGTCGGTGTCCTCGGCTACGCCTTCGACCACCTCGCACTGCACCGCATCGAGATCGCGATCATTCCTCGCAACCGGCGAAGCCTGCGCGTCGTCGAGAAGCTCGGCATCCGAGCCGAGGGTGTCGCCGAACGATTCCTCGAGATCAACGGTGTGTGGGAAGACCACGTTCGTCACGCCATCACGGCAGAGGAATGGCAGGAACGCCGCGAAGAACTGGAGTCGCTGGGGAGCTGACGCTCACCAGTCCTGATCTTCTTCCATCCAGCGCTGCCCGGCCTCGCACGTGTCGCTGACGGGACACCAACGACAGGCGGGTCCCGGCTTCGTCACCGCCACCGACGGTGTCGCACGCAGTGTCGCCAGCCGTTCCACGCCGTCGATGGTGCGGTGCGCGGCAGCCCACACGAGATCCTCGTCGACGGCTTCGACCTGCAGGCGGCCGGACTCGACGTAGTGCGTCGCCACCATCAGCGGCGGCACACCCGTCTGGAGCGTCTCGAGCAAGGCGTAGAAGCGAAGATCCTCACGATGGTCCGGGGCGAAGCCACCGGTCTTGATGTCGATGATGACCCTGCCCGCGGTCGTGTCGTTCGGCCCGCCCAACGTGAGGTCGAACCGTCCGGCGAGCGTCAGCCCGTCGTTGCACAGCTCCATACGCTTCGGCACCTCGGTGGCCGGCCGCCACCCGCGACGCAACGGCGGGAAGGTATCGAGGAAGCCTGCGGTCAACGCGATGCACTCACCACGCAATTCGGCGATCGTCGCCTCGTCACAGCCGGCCAGCCAATCGCCCAGCCGGTTCTCGCGGTCGATGATCCTGGCGATCGCGTCGTCCACCAGCTCGGCCGGGTCACGTCGACCGTGCAGGTGCATCGACAATTCGATCGCCTTGTGGCACACCGAACCGCGGGCCAGCGGCACACTCCACTCGAACGGGCGCTCCTCCTCGGCCAGGAACCGGACCTCGCAGCCGTGGACTGCGCCGAGGTGACGTTTGCCGACGAACAGTCCGTTGCGCTCCGGGTCAGCGTCACGGCTTCGATCGACGACCGTCACCAGCTCGCGCTCGAGCAGGTGCTTGACGT
>JAHDHM010000002.1:3356-35150 GCA_020631315.1 Acidimicrobiales bacterium | reverse complement strand
CACACGACTGCCGGCGCGACCAGGACGGGCCGGCGGAGGAGGCGGGCCGCCGGCGGCGGGCGCTGCGGGCGCCGGTGCAGGGCCGGCCGCGGACGGCGAAGGTGCAGCTGCCGGGGCGGCAGCAGTCGGAGCCGGGGCAGCCGCGGCGGGAACGCCGGCTGCGAGCTGAGCCTCGAGCTGCTCGACTCGGGCCGCGAGCGCGCCCACGTCGCCGGTCGCCGGCGAGGTCAGCTTGACGAGTGCGACCTCGACGACGAGGCGGGGATCCGAGGCCTGGCGGGCATCGACGAGTGCACCGCCGAGCGTCTCGAGCGCCCGCACCGTGGAAGCGGCGCCCAGCTGCGCGCCCTGTTCGCGGAGGCGCTCGATCTGGGTCTCGGGCAGCTCGGGCGGCGGCGCCTGCTGCTGCACCAGGAAGAGATCGCGCAGATGACGGGTGAGCGACTCGACGAGCTCACGAGCGTCGGCGCCGGCCGACACCGCATGAGCGACGGCGACGAGGGCGGCACCCGGGTCGCGCTGTGCGAGGGCGGCGAGCAGGTCGTCGACCGGCACGCGGTCCTCACCGATACCGCCTGCAGCCACGACCTGGTCGAGGGCCGACAGGGTGTCGCGGACCGAACCGCCACCCTTGCGAACGACGTGGTCGACGATCTCGTCGTCGACCTCGATGTCGGCCCTGGCAGCGACGTCGCGCACGTGCGTTGCCATCTCGGCTGCACCGACGAGCGACAGTTCGACGTGCTGGGTGCGGCTGCGGATGGTCGCCAGCACCTTCTGCGGGTCGGTCGTGGCGAGTACGAACACCACGTGGCCCGGCGGTTCCTCGAGGGTCTTCAGCAGGGCGTTGGACGCCGCCGCCGTGAGCATGTGGACCTCGTCGAGGATGTACACCTTGCGGCGGCCGGGGCTGCCGAGCGCCGCACTGGCGACGAGGTCTCGGATCGCTTCGACACCGTTGTTGGACGCGGCGTCGAGCTCGACGAGGTCCATCGACGTGCCGTTCTCGACCGCACGACACGCATCGCACTCGCCACACGGCTCGCCGTCGTCGCCGAGGTTCGTGCAGTTGAGGGCCTTGGCCAGGATGCGAGCCGACGTGGTCTTGCCGGTGCCACGTGGGCCGGAGAGCAGATAGGCGTGGCCCACACGGTCGTCGCGGATCGCGTTCTGGAGCGCCGCGACCAGGTGATCCTGACCGCGGACCTCGCCGAAACGCTGGGGCCGGAAGCGCCGATAGAGGGACTGATACGCCATCGCCGGCGAGCCTACCGGTCGCCTGTGACGGGAATTCGCGTACGTGGTCGCCGAGCGTTCCACCTGTCGCTACCCTGTTCGATCTGGACATGGCCCCTTCACGTGGCGGCCGGGTCCCGTGCAACGACTCCCCGTGAACCGGGTCAGGGCCGGAAGGCAGCAGCCCTCAGCGGTGACGGGTCGTGTGCCGCGGGTCGCCTGGCCGCCTCGTGAGGGGGTCGTGGATCAGATCTGGAGAGGTCGCATAGTCCGGCTTAGTGCACCATCTTGGAAAGGTGGCGTGGGGCAACCCACCGGGGGTTCGAATCCCCCCCTCTCCGCCAACGGCCCCCGCCACGTGCGGGGGCCGAGTCGCGTCCTGGCCTCGGTTGCGTCCCTGCCGCTGCCACGTCCGGAACCGCCCTGCCCGATCATCCGGTGCGGACTCGCTCACCACCTGCGCCGAACGGCCGATCGGAGAGGATGCGTCATCTCCGCATTCTCCTGACCGCGCTCGGGCTCATGGTGCTCGCGGCGTGCTCGGAGTCGGGCTCGAGCTCAGCTGACGCCGCCGGGGACGAGGGCTCCGGGACGGGCACCGTCGCCACGACGAACGCGGCGACCCCGGCCGACGTCGAGGTCGCGCTCGACCGCCACCTTGCAACGAGCATCACCGACCTCGCCGAGTTCGAGACGTTCGCCGCGACGGGCGCCAGTGGCAACCAGCAGGTGAAGTTCACGATCGTCGACCCGTGGGGCACGCCATCGGTCCAGTGGATGGACACGAACTTCTTCGAGCTCCACGACGAGTGGTACTGGTTCCAGCTCGTCAACGGCGTCGAGGTCCCCGGCGCAGCGAGTGCGCCGTTGGACGGCCTCGCGTTCGCGACCGTGGACGACGTCTACGCATGGGCACCTGACCACGACGACTCGTTGGCGGCGATCGGCACCGAACTCGACGAGGACGGCCGGATCTACAGCGACGAGTTCTACGACCTCGCTCTGTGGGACACGCCCCGCACCTACGTCGCCGGGTCACTGGTCGCGGCGACCGATGCCGATGGCGCCCGTCGCTGGCTGCTCGAACTCGAATACCACGACGAGTCCGAGGTGGCCGAGCTCGAAGCCATCCACGCTGCAGTCGCCGGTTCCGTCCCCGCGGAGATCTCCGAGGCACTCGAGTGGGTCGTGCGCTCCCCGTTCCAGGAGGAGCTGGCGACGACGATCGAAGCAGGTGACGGTCCGCTCCGAGATCGTGTCGCCCGCTACAGCGACCTCGTCCCCGCCGGCGCCAGCACGGTGCACAACCCCGGGCTCGCGGTCGGGAGGCTGCTGCTCGTCGGGGTCGACGGTGTCCGGCTCGACGACGCGACGGACGACTCGATCGTGATCATCGAACACGTCCCCGACGAGCTGCCGGCCGCAGCGGCGCTGGTGACGTCGTCACCACAGACCCCGCTGGCGCACGTCAACCTGCTCGCTCGCAACCGGGGCATCCCGAACATCTCGGTGAGCGGTATCCATCTCGACCCGGCCCTGCGGCAGGCGGCCGACGTCGGTGCACCCGCGCTCGTCCACGCTGACGCCGAGGGCAACGTCGACGTCATCCTGCTCACGGACAGCGAGTTCGACAGCGCCCGTGCGATCGGTTCGGTCGGCGAGTTCGTGCTCGACCCGGCGGTGCCCACCGGCCGAGTCACGGTCGACCTCGACACCCTGGCCGCGGACGCGGCGGCCGTCCCGTCGGCCACCGAGATCGGCGGCAAGGCGACCGGCCACGTGCTGCTGCTGCGCAGTGGCGTCACGACGCCACCGTCGGCCATGGCCATCACGGTGGACCCGTACCTGCGGCACCTCGATCCCCTGCTCCCGACGATCGAGGCCATGCTCGACCATCCGGACTTCGACGAGCACCTCGTCATCCGCACGTTGCTCACCGAAGGAACGGGCGAGGTCGAGGCCCGCTTCGACGACCGCGATCGGGCACGCGTCGATGCCTTCGTCGCCGGCAACCCGGTCGGCACGTTGCTGGGCGACCTCGTCGACGGTGGTGGGCTGCGTCGAGTCATCCGTGATCGTGACCTCGCCGAGGACGACCTGGCCGACATCGTCGACGCGCTCGACGCGACGTTCGACCATCACGACCAGGGCCAGGGCCTGCGATTCCGCTCCTCGAGCACCGTCGAGGACGTCGACGGGTTCAACGGTGCGGGCCTGTACGACTCGAACACCGGCTACCGGGCGGGTCGGCCGGACCGGACCGTCGAGTGGGCACTGAAGAAGACCTGGGCGTCCTACTGGAACATCGAAGCGGTCGAAGAGCGCCGCGCTGCGGGCATCGAGCACCTCGACGGAGCGATGGCGGTCCTCGTACACGCTCGCTTCGACGACACACACGAGCTGGCCAACGGCGTCGCGACCGTCACGCTGCATCGCGATCCGTCCCAGCCGTTCGCGGAGATCGAGATCAACGTCCAGGGTGGCGCCGAGAGCGTGACGAACCCCGACCCGCAAGCCGCACAGCTGCCCGAGGTGCTGTCCGTCGACGTGAGCCCGAACGGCGACGTCACCATCGAACGTCGACAGTCCTCGACCTTCGTCCCAGGCGACGTGATGGACGACGACGAGATCAGAGAGCTGGTCGACTCACTGCTGGTCGTGGCCGATCAGTGGTCGATCACCGCGAACGAGCTGCTGCCGGCCGAACGCCGGGCCGCCGCGCTGGTACTCGACGTCGAGTTCAAGGTGATGGCGGCCGGCTGGCCGGCCGGAGACGCCGCCGCGGAGGGACTCGTGCTCAAGCAGGTGCGGTCCCTCGAGCCCGGCCTCGCCCACCTCCCGGAACAGTTCACGGACCTTCCCGTCCCCGTCGATGTCCTCTCCCGGGCCACGAGGATCGAGCGTGAGTGCGACACCGACAGCTCCGACACCGACGACGTCGAGACGATCCGAGTCTGGACCGACCCGTTGGTGCTGCCCGATGTCGGACATTCCGAGACGCCGTTCGAGCGGACGGTGACGGTCGAGGGCGGCTGCAGCGGCGACTTCGTCTACCGAACCGGCACGGACTTCCTACGCTCGCTGCTCGACACGAGCGAGGGCATCCGCATCGTCTGAGCTCGCGCTACTCAGCCCTGCGAGGCCCTGCTCAGGTCAGCTCGCGCAGCCGGGCCAGCGCGGCCTGGATCCGTGCCCGCTCATCAGCCTCGTAGGCGACCGCCAGTGCCGCATCGAGCCGGCACGTCCACGCAGTGACATCGAGCCGGCCCGCCGAGGCGACGTCGAGCAGCTGCTCACACAGCTCGAGCTCGGTGTAGCGCGGCGCCGCAGGTGGGAGCCGCTCGGCCTTCGCCATCGGGTAGCTCGTGCCGTCCACGAGCTCGAGCGGTTCGGTGTGCAGCAGCCCGGCGAGCAACACGACGGTCCGCTCGCTCGGCGTACGTGACCCCGCTTCGATGTGGCTGAGGGCCACGCGACTGATGGCCGCACGAGACGCGAGCTGCTCCTGGCTCCAACCGCGCTCATTGCGCAACACGGCGATCCGACGCCCGAGCAGGTTCCCCTCCACGCCCGCGACGGTACGGCACAGAACCTCTGTGACTGCCAACTGGGTTTGCAGACTTCTCTTCGCACATCCGTCTCAATGACGGTCATGACTCAGACCAAGCGCGCACTCATCACCGGCATCACCGGTCAGGACGGCTCCTATCTCGCCGAGCTCCTGCTGGAGAAGGGCTACGAGGTGATCGGCGTCGTCCGTCGCTCGAGCACCACCAACTTCGAGCGAATCGCCCACCTGCTCGACCAGATCACCCTGGTCCCCGGTGACGTCCTCGACGAGTTCAGCATGGTCAACATCTTGCGCGAGCACCGTCCGCAGGAGGTCTACAACCTCGCCGCCCAGTCGTTCGTCCAGACCTCGTTCGAGCAGCCGGTCTTCACCGGTGACGTGACCGGCCTCGGCGTCACCCGCGTGCTCGACGCCATCCGTCTCGTCGACCCCGACATCCGCTTCTACCAGGCGTCCACCAGCGAGCTCTTCGGCCTCGTGCAGGAAGTCCCGCAGAAGGAGACCACGCCGTTCCACCCCCGCAGCCCGTACGGCGTCGCCAAGCTCTTCGGCCACTGGACCACCATCAACCACCGCGAGAGCTACGACCTACACGCCTCGAACGGCATCCTGTTCAACCACGAGAGCCCCCGCCGCGGCCTCGAGTTCCTGCCCCGCAAGATCAGCAACGCCGTCGCTCGCATCCACCACGGCATCGACTCCGAGGTCCGTCTCGGCAACCTCGAAGCTCAGCGCGACTGGGGCTTCGCCGGCGACTACGTCGAGGCCATGTGGCTCATCCTCCAGCAGGACCAGCCCGACGACTACGTGATCGCCACCGGTGAGACCCACACCGTGCGCGAGCTCTGCGAGGTCGCGTTCGCCCGTGTCGGCAAGAACTTCGAGGATCACGTCGTCATCGACGAGAAGTTCTTCCGCCCCGCCGAGGTCGACCTGCTCATCGGTGATCCGACCAAGGCCAAGACGCAGCTGGGCTGGGAGCCGAAGGTCGGCTTCGTCGAGCTCGTCGAGATGATGGTCGACGCCGACGTGAAGGCACTCGAGAGCTGAGTCTCCGGATGCGGTGACCGCAGGGACCCGAATCGATCGCCGTCCCTGCGGTCGACCGCGCCACACTCGTGCCGTGGCTCGCATGCACGAGAACGAAGTCGACGTCGACGTCGACCTGGTGCGCCGACTCGTCGACACACAGTTCCCCGAGTGGTCGGGCCTCGAACTGCGCATCGTCGAACCGTGGGGCACGGACAACGCGATCTGGCGGCTCGGCGACGACCTGGTCGTGCGGCTGCCGAGGCTGCCCGGCGACACGCAGGTGGCGTTCGAGGCCGTGTGGCTGCCGCGACTCGCCGAACACCTCCCGGTCGAGGTACCGACGCCGGTCGCGATCGGCCGACCCGGCGAGGGTTACCCGTTCGACTGGGCCGTACATCGCTGGATCGACGGCCACGGCGCCGACCTCGTCCACGGTGTCGACCGGATGCGTTTCGCCGACGACCTCGCGGACGCCGCATCGGCGCTCTGGGCGGCACCGACGACCGGTCCAGGAGTACGACCGTGAAACCCGTGGGGCGATCAGCGCCTGCGACGGCTTGGTCGATGTCGCCGCAGCCACGCGCATATGGGACGACGCGCTCGCCGCTCGACCGCACGCTGACGCGCCGATGTGGGTGCATGGCGACCTCGATGGCAACTGTCTCGTCATCGACGGACGACTGAATGCGCTCATTGACTGGGGACTTGCGTGCCTCGGCGATCCGGCGGTCGACGTGCAGGTGGCCTGGTCGCGACTGTTCGACGAGGCGAGTCGAGCCCGCTTCCTCGACCGCCTCGGCGAAGGTGGACACCCGATCGACGAACACTGTCTCGCTCGCGCTCGGGGTGCCGCAGTGAACTCCTGCGGCGCGCTGCCGTACTACCTGACGACCTATCCCACGATCGTCGACCGGTCGATCGCGAAGCTGGAGGCGCTCGGGGTCGACGTGGACCACGACGAGATCGATCGCCGGAGACGCACATGAGCGACGTGTTCCACCTCGGACTGACCCGAGCACAGCTGCACGAGGCGCGCCTCGCCATCGTCCCGGGCGACCCCGCACGTGTCGCGTCGATCGCCGCCGAGTGCGACGAGAGCGAACACCTCGCCTCGACCCGCGAGTTCACCTCGGCCCTCGCGTGGCTCGACGGCACACCGATCGTGATCTGCTCCACCGGCATCGGTGGCCCCTCGACCTCCATCGCCATCGAGGAGCTCGCCCAGCTCGGCATCGAGACCTTCCTTCGAGTCGGCACCACCGGCGCGATCCAGCCCGGCATCTCGCCCGGCGAACTCATCGTGACCACCGCGTCGGTTCGGCTCGACGGCGCCAGCCAGCACTTCGCACCGCTCGAGTTCCCCGCCGTCGCCGACTTCGAGTGCACCACCGCGATCGTCGGGGCCGCACGAGCGCTCGGCCATCAGCCACACATCGGCGTCACCGCCTCGAGCGACACCTTCTACCCGGGGCAGGAGCGCTACGACACCAACCGCGGCCGCGTTCTTCCCCGCTTCCAGGGATCCATGGAGCGGTGGCAGCAGATGGGTGTCCTCAACTACGAGATGGAGTCCGCCACGCTCCTCACGATGTGCGCGACCGAGGGACTTCGCGCCGGCATGGTCGCGGGTGTCCTGGTCAACCGGACGGTCGAGGAGATCCCTGACGAGGACGCAGCAGATCGCGTCGAGTCGGCGTCGGTCGCCGTCGTCGTCGAGGCGGCGAGGCGGCTGCTCGCCGACACGCCCGACCTCTGATTCCCTGGAGCGGGTGCAGCACCCGACCCGAATCACCACCGAACGCCTCGTCCTCCGGCGCTGGCGGGACGAGGACCGAGCACCATTCGCGGAACTGAACGCCGATCCCGAGGCGATGCGGCACTTCCCGTCGACGCTCGACCGGGACGCCAGCGACGCGTTCGTCGACCGGATCGAGCAGCACTTCGACGCGCACGGTTGGGGGCTGTGGGCCGTCGAGGTCGCCCACACCCGAACGTTCGGAGGGTTCGTCGGTCTGTGGCCTGCGACGTTCGAGGCCGAGTTCACGCCGGCGGTCGAGATCGGCTGGCGGCTCCGGACCGACCACCAGGGCCGCGGCTACGCCACCGAGGCGGCGACAGCAGTCCTGGCCGACGGATTCGGCCGGCTCGCCCTCGACGAGATCGTGTCGTTCACGGCGATGACGAACACGCCGTCGCAGGGCGTGATGCGCAAGATCGGCATGAGCTTCGTCGAGGAGTTCGACCACCCGAACGTCAGTCCCGACAGTGAGCTGTGCCGCCACGTTCTCTATCGTCTGACCGCCGACCAACAACGAGGCAACGCTGAATGGAGCAGGCCATGACCGACGACGACGCGATGGTCCTCGCGCTCGACGAGGCGCGGGCCGCGCTCGAGCACGGCGACGTGCCGATCGGCGCGATCGTCATCCACGGTGGCGAGGTCGTCGCGCGACGCCACAACGAACGCGAGCTGACGGGCGACCCGACCGCCCACGCCGAGGTGCTGGCACTGCGCGACGCAGCGAAGGTCGTCGGCGACGGCTGGCGGCTCATCGACGCCACCCTCGTCGTCACACTCGAGCCCTGCACCATGTGCGCAGGTGCCGCGCTGAACGCCCGTGTCGGTCGGGTCGTCTACGGCGCTGCGGACATGAAAGCAGGTGCCGTCCTGTCGTTGATGGGTGTCGGCTCCGACCCACGGCTACACCACGAATTCGAGGTCACTCCCGGTGTCCGGGACGACGAGTGTGCCGAGCTCTTGGTCGACTTCTTCGCCGCCGCACGCGAGGGATGAGGACGACCTGACCAAGTCGGTTCAGATGGCCGCTGACGTCTTGTAGAGTCGTCGACGGAAGGTTGCCAGAGCGGACGAATGGGGCGGCCTCGAAAGCCGTTGTGGCGCTTGCGTCACCATGGGTTCGAATCCCATACCTTCCGCCATCCAGCCCCCACTTCGGTGGGGGCTGTGTCGCGTCCGGAGCCGGGTTGCGACGCACCTCTGCGATGATGCGCGAATGGACCAGAACTCGATCACGATCCGACCGATCGGCACGGTGGCGAACGAGCGCACCGAACCGATCGACGACGACTGGGACGAGATCACCTCGACCATCAGCCTCGACAGCGAACGCTTCGGACCCGACGTGCTGGCCGGGCTCGATGAGTTCTCACACGTCGAGGTGGTGTTCGTGTTCGACCGTGTCGACGAGTCGAAGGTGCATCTCGGTGCACGGCATCCCCGCAACCGTGAAGACTGGCCGAAGGTCGGGATCTTCGCTCAGCGAGCCAAGGCCCGGCCCAACCGGATCGGTGTGACCACGTGTCGGCTACTCGCCGTCGCCGGGACCACGCTCACCGTCGTCGGGCTCGACGCCATCGACGGCACCCCGGTCCTCGACCTCAAGCCCCACGTCCTCGAGTTCGCCGCCAGAGGCGACGTCCACCAGCCCGTCTGGATCGGCGAGCTCATGGCCGGCTACTGGTAGCGCACCGTCGCCGTCTGCAGCTTCGAGCTCGCTGTCCTCGGCCTCCTCGGCCTCCTCGGCCGCAGCCAACTCAGCCGGCGCGGTGAGGGCGAGGCGGGCGGCACGTCGACGGCGGCGACGCCGGATCAGCCAGATCACGGTCATGACGAACAGCAGGAACGCACCGGCGACCCCGATGCCGCCGTACGTCGCTCGTTCGGTGCCGAGGGCTTCGGCGTCGGCGCGCAGGATCATCTCGTCGACGAGCGCCGCGGCCACGCCGGGCAGGTCGTCGCGGTCGTAGGCATCGCGGAGCGCAGCATGGGCAGCTTCGAGATCCCGACCCCGCAGACCGAGCTCCTCGAGACGGGTCGGCTCGAACTCGGCACGGATGACGTCGCTGTGCTCGATCCGAGCCAGCGCATCGAGCCGCACTCGGAACTCGCGAGATGCGGCGTCGAAGTCGCCGGCCGACGCTTCGTAGGCGTCCTCGCCGACTGCGTGTTCGACGACACCTGCAGCAGCCGACCGCTCCGACAGTTCTGTGCGGAGGTCCAGCACCTCGTCGGCGGCATCCGCCACGTCCATCGAATCCGAGAACGACCACTCTTCGAGCGCGGTCAGCACGCCGACGGGCACCGCCCAGGGAGCGGACGCAGTCTCGAGCTCGGCGAGCCGGTCGTGAGCAGCACGGCGTTCGTCCAGCTGCTCGTGTAGATCGATCGGGAGGACGTGTTCGCGCAGCAGCTCGTCGATGGTCTCGGAGCCATGACGGGTCTCGACGATGTCGAGCAGCCGCTGCCAGTCGTCGGTCGGCTCACCGACGGGCTCGCCGTTCTCGTCGGTGAAGACCGGTGACTCGTCGAACATCGCACGCACGAGATCCTCGAAGCCCTCGCGCCCGATCTCGTCGCTGATCTGACGCATGAACCAGGCGGAGGTGTTGTAGCCCCAGTCCTCGGTGTTGAAGCTCTGGAACCCGTCCTCCCAGTCGAGCAGGTTGCGCCGCTCGTAGGAGGCCGGTGCCTCGGCATCGGGGATCCGTTCACCGAGATCCTCGCCGATGAGGCGCGACACCTCCTCGGCGAATCCCTCGATCATCCAACGGTCGCTCAGGGTCCGACTGTTGAACCAGGCGTGGCTCAGCTCGTGGAGCATCAGCACCGGGTCCAGGGTCTCGTCGACGAGGATCTCGTCGGCGGTCAGGTCGAACCAGCCGGCGTATCCGTACTCGCTCGGCTCGGACGACTGGATGACGTCGAAGCCGTCTTGCTCGGGCCACGGCTGGCCGACGAACTCGACGAGCTCGGGCAGTCCTGAGGTGATCGTGTCCACGGCCATCTGCTGCCACTCGTCGTCGCCGGGCCAGCCGCGCACGTCGATGATGCTGTCGACGACCTCGACCTCGGTCAGTTCGAGGTTGTCGTCGTTGCGGGCGGTGACGAAGATCAGGAAGGTCTCGGGGTTCTCGATGGCCTCTGCGGTGAGCGTGGTCCCGTCCGACCAGGTGGTGTTGCGGGCGACGAGATCCACGTCCTCCTCTTCCAGGGCGTTGAAGTAGATCTCGTAGCCGTTGGGGATCTCAACACGCACGTCGAGCAGGCCGGGGTCGCCGTACCCGAACGCTCCGAAGTAGGCGTAGGCCGGGTTCACTCGGTCGAGCCACTCGCTTCGCGGCTCGCTCGCGCCGGCCACATAGGTCACGACGATCTTCTGGGTCCGCTGGTATCGCAGCCGCGAGAACGAGACCTCGACATACTCGGATTCGTCGCCGAACTCGTCCTCCTCGACGTCGATCGAGTGGCTGAGCTCGCGGGAGCCGTCGGTGACGGTCACCTCGGTGGCGCCGTCGGGCAGCGGGACCCAGAAGCGGTCGTAGTAGTAGTACGTGATCACGTTGCCGCGACGGGTGTTGGCGGTGACGTTGGTCAGCTCGAACGTCGCCTCGACACGCAACACACCGTCCTCGCCGAGGCGGTAGACGTACGACGAGTCGATGGTCAGACCGTCGGCAGCCGCGGCCGGCGGCGCCGAAGCCACCACGCCCACGAGCGCCATCACGGCGACCGCGAATGCTCCGATGGTCGTGCGGACGAGTCGTCCGGCCCAGTGCTTCCGATGCATGTCCACCACGACGCCTCCGGTTGGTTCGACGGCATCCCATCGGACGCCGCCGAACCAGTCGTGAGGTTCAGCGCATCATCTGTCCATGGCCTTGCAGCCAGTCACATCGCCGCAGGCGAGGGCGCCGAGCTGCCGGAACTCGTCAGCGTCAGTCGGCGGCCGCCGGTGTCTGGTCACGACGTCGGACGGCCAGCACGATCGCCACGCCGACGAGCACCATGGCCACGGCGATCATGGCGATCACGTCGGAGTCGGCACCGGACCGAGCGAGGCCACCGTCACCGACGTCGCCATCCCCTCCGTCGGGTGCCGTGTCGCCTTCGTCCTCGACCTCGACGGTCTCCTGCGCCTGGTCGTCGCCGAGGATGATCGTGAAGCCGTCGCGGATGACCTCGACGACGTTGGTCGTGTTCTCGTCGCCGATGACACGGGTCTCGTACACGATCCGGGTCGACGCTCCGGGATCCAGACGTTCGAGGATCCACTCGATGCGACGTGTGCCCTCGTCGTAGAGGGCCGAACCCTGTTCGACGAAGCGCACGAACTCCAGGTCCGCGGGGAGCTGATCCGACAGATCGACGTCCTGGGCGGCGGAGCCACCCTGGTTCGTCACCGCCACCGTGAACTGCACGATCTGGTTCAGACGTGGCGTGTCGTCGTCGACGCCCTTCTCAAGGTCGATGTCCGCGGGTCCGGCAACCGATGCAGACCGGTCCGGATCGGGGTTGGACACCTCGACGTCCGAGCAGCCGAGGGTCGAGCCGTCGGCGTTGCACGAGACGCCGGCGGCGTTCACCGTCACGGAGTTCGAGGCCGTGCCCCCGTCGAGAAGACTCGAGCACCTCGCATCGACCGACTCGCCCGGTTCGAGGGTCGAGACCGAGATCGAGCACCCGGTGGCCAGCTCGTCGGTGACCTCGATGTCGTGAAGGTCGACGTTGCCCGTGTTGGTCACCCGAACGAGCCACTGCAGGGTCTGGCCCTGGATGGCGCCGGTCTCGGTGTGCCAGTACTCCGGAACGGCCGGATCGCAGCCCTCGACCACACAGACCCACTTGTTCACCTCGAACGAGGGGTCGACACCGAACAGATGCGCCTCGTCGTCGGCGGTGTAGGGCTCCTCCGGCTCGCCCGTGACCGGATCGACGATCGGGATCAGCGACGCCGGCTCGGTCGGGTGTGGCTGCGCGGCCGTCGACGTGACGGTGCCGACGTTCACGTAGGCACCGCTGGCTGCCGGTCCACTGGCCGTGCACCCCATCGACTCACCGGCGGCGAGGACGGTACCGGGGCAGATCACCTCGAGGCCCTGGTCGTCGGTCACCTCGATGCCGGCGAGGGCGACATCACCCGTGTTCGTCACGACGTAGGTCCAGAACACCGTCTCGCCGGCCTGGACGTACGGGCCTGGAGCGGTGTCGGCCTCGTCGCCGTTGACCGACTTCTCGATCGTGACCGCCGGCGACGCCGCGAAGTGCTTGGCGATGTCGCTCGAAGTGTGGATCGAACCCGGGGTCGTGACGCCGGAACTGTCGGTCGTGTCAGGTGAGGTACCCGACGCGAGCGCCGTGTTCTCGTAGTCGCCGGGGAAGGCCGTGCCGCTGGCGTTCATGATCCAGGTCTCACCCGGGTCCAGCTGCTGGTCGCCGTCGAGGTCGCCCGAGATCACGTCGGTGGCGTCGAGCGTCCAGTCGTCGCCGGTGTCCGAGCTCGTGCCGGCGTCGTCGACGACCGTCACGTTCGACAGCGGGGACGACCCGACGTTGGTGACCTCGTAGCGCCACGGCACGGTCGCTCCGGTGACCACCCAGACGGGATCGACGTCGGCGTCGTCACCGGCGACGAACTTCTGCACTTCGATGGCCGGGTCCGAACCGAGGTGGTTGGTCGGATCGTCGTCCGACACCCCGACGCCGACGACGGGAGAGCCGTCGGTACCGACCGTCGGAGCGGAGTCAGCCGTGACCGAGCCGACGTTCGCATACGGACCTGCGACTGCGACGCCGGTGGCGGTGCAGGTGACCGAGGCGCCGGGCACGAGCAGGGCGATGGTGTTGTCGCCGCCCCCACAGTCGATGTCGACGGCGTCGTCTGCCAGCACGTCGTCGAGCACGACGATGTTCGTGAGGTCGACGTTGCCGTCGTTGGTGACCACGTAGGACCACAGCACCGGGTCACCGATCGGCACGACCGGACCGGGCGCCTCGTCGGCGTCGAACGTCTGGGTCAACGTCTCGATGTCGATCGACGGGGCAGCACCGAGGTGGTTCGACAGGTCGGAGTCCGCAGCCGGGTCGATCCCGACGATCGGGTCGCCGAGCGGGTCGATGGCCGTACCGGCGACGCCGCCGGTGTTCACGTAGGCGCTGTCACCGGCGACGCCCGAGGCGGTGCAGGTGACGATCGCGCCGACCGCCAGCACGTCGATGACGTTGTCGTTGTCCGGACCACCACAGTCGATGTCCGTCGCGGCGACCAGGTCGTCGAAGACGGTCACGTCGGCGAGGTCGACGTTGCCCGTGTTCTCGACGACGAACTCCCAGACGACGGGGCTGCCCTCGGCCACGAGCGGGCCGGGTGCGACGTCGGCGTCGACGGTGTTGGTCGACTTCTCGAGGTCGACGGTGGCGACCACGGCGAAGTGATGCGAGTCGTCGCTGTCGGTCGGATCCGTGACGCCGGGAACGTCGGTACCACCGCCGTCGACCGGGTTCCCGGTCACCGACGCCGTGTTCACGTGCGCACCGTCGCCGGCAGGACCGGTCGCGGTACAGGTCACGATCGCTCCGGGAGCGAGGGAGTCGACGACGTTGTCGTTGTCGGGCGCACCACAGTCGATGTCCACCGCCGCGATCACGTCATCGGTCACCGTCACATCAGCCAGATCCACATCACCCGTGTTCTCCACCACGAACGTCCACGTCACCGTGTCACCCGTCGTGATGTACGGACCCGGAGCACTGTCGGCATCGGCACCATCCGTCGACTTCTCGATGTCGATCGACGGGGTGAGACCGAAGTGATGCGACGGATCGGTGTCCGTCGCATCGGCGATGCCGGCGATGTCGACGTCGGACACCACGGGGTTGCCGACCACGGAGCCGTTGTTCTCGTACTGACCCGCGGTGGCGGTTCCTGTCGCCGTGCAGGTGACGATGTCGCCCGGCAGCATCGTGCCGACGACGTTGTCGTTGTCCGGCGCACCACAGTCGATGTCGACATCGGCCAGCTGATCGTCGGTCACCGTCACATCAGCGAGATCCACGTTGCCGGTGTTCTCGACCACGAAGGTCCAGGTCACCGTCGAACCGGTCGCAACTGCCGGACCGAACCCGGTGTCGGCGTCGACGGTGTTGGTTGCGACCTCGATGTCGACGGTGGCGACGACGGCGAAGTGATGCGAGTCATCGCTGTCGGTCGGATCGGTCACACCAGGAACGTCGGTACCGCTGTCGTCGACCGGGTTGCCGGTCACCGACGCCGTGTTCACGTGCGCACCGTCGCCCGCGGGTCCCGTGGCCGTGCAGGTGACGGCGTTCAGGGCACCCGGCTCCAGCAGCTCGATGACGTTGTCGTTGTCCGGCGCACCACAGTCGATGTCCACCGCCGCGATCACGTCATCGGTCACCGTCACATCAGCCAGATCCACATCACCCGTGTTCTCCACCACGAACGTCCACGTCACCGTGTCACCCGTCGTGATGTACGGACCCGGAGCACTGTCGGCATCGGCACCATCCGTCGACTTCTCGATGTCCACTCCGGCCACGAAGGCGAAGTAGTGGGAGTCATCGGCGGCGGTCGCGTCGGGAACGCCCGCGATGTCGCCGCCCGAGAGGACGGGGTTGCCCGTCACCGACGCTGTGTTGGCGTGCTGACCGGTGACCGCCGTGCCCGTGGCGGTACAGGTGACGATGTCGCCGGGCAGGATCGTGTCGATGACATTGTCGTTGTCGGGCGCACCACAGTCGATGTCCAGTGCCGCGACCTGATCGTCCGTCACCGTGACATCAGCGAGGTCCACGTTGCCCGTGTTCTCGACTGCGAACGTCCAGGTGACGGTCGAACCGGTGGCCACCACGGGCCCGAACCCGGTGTCGGCGTCCTCGCCGTTCGTGGACTTCTGGACGTCGACAGCGCCGACCACGGCGAAGTGGTTGGTCGGGTCCGTGTCGGACACGTCGGCGGGCTGCGTCGTCACGCCGGAGCTGTCGGTCGTCTCGGGCGGCGTGCCCGTCGCCTCGACCGTGTTCGTGAACTGACCGTCACCGGCCGAACCCGTGGCCGTGAAGATCCAGGTCTCGCCCTCGTCGAGGATGCCGTCGGCGTCGGTGTCACCGGACTGGTAGGTCGGGCTGAAGTCGTCGCCCGCGTCGCCGGGCGTGCCGGCGTCGTCGACGAGCGTGATGGCCGACAGCGGCACGTCTGCGCCGTTCGTCGTCACGGTGTAGGTCCAGGTGACGGTGCTGCCGGTGTTCACGAGCGGCCCGGATGCGACGTCGGCATCGTCACCGTTCGTCGCCACCTCGACGTCGATCGAGGGTGCGTCGTCCAGACCGGTGTGGTTGCTGGCATCGGTGTCGTTCACGTCGGACAGCGACGGCGCCACCGGCGTACCGGTTGCGGTCGCGACGTTCGTGTACTGACCCGAGGAGGCGACACCGCCGAGCTGGAAGATCCAGGTCTCGTCGAGGTCGAGCACGTCGTCGCCGTCGGTGTCACCGCTGACGTAGCCCGACGTGGCCTTCGACAACGTGATGTCGTCACCCGGGGTGCCCGGGGTGCCCATGTCGTCGACCACCTCGACGTCGGTCAACGGGACGTTGCCGGTCGTCGTGACCACGTACTCCCAGATGATGGCGTCGCCGGTGTCCAGGTAGACGCCCGGAAGGCTGTCGGCATCGAGGGTGTTGGTCGACTTCTCGACGGTGATCAGCGGGTTGGGTGGCGGCAACGTGACGTCGGCGGTGTCACTCGCCGTCACGGTGGTGCCGTCGGCCGCGGTGCCGATCGCGTCGGCGGAGTTCGTGAGCTCCTCGACCACCTGGCTGGACTCACAGACGTAGGCCGTCGACTCTCCGAGACCCAGCGACTGCAGGCCGGCGTGGGTCACCGACGCGGTTCCCGACGGGGAGTGCGGCGCGTCCGGCGGCAGGTCGGAACCGTCGAACGTGGCGTCGCAGGCGTCCTCGAGTTCGTCGTCGACGTAGGTCGGGCTGAGGATCTGCGAACCGGTGTTGGTCACCGTGACCCGCCACGCGGAGTTCGTGAAGAACGGGACTTCCTGGGTCTCGGCCCAGTCGGCGTCGTCGGCCACGTCACAGTTCGCGAGGTCCGCTTCGATGCAGATCTCCTTTTGCACCGCGACGGCACCCGGGGCGACCAGGCCGAAGTCGACGGTGTAGTTCGTGAAGTCGTCGGTGTAGAACGCGTTGGCCCACGGGTAGACGTCGTCGAACAGCGGCTCACCACCGGCCGGGTTCGGCGTGGCGTTCGCCTCGAGGGTCACGACACCCGACGTGACACCGTCGACGGCCTCGGTGCCCGCGGTCTGGGCGTGATGGTCGACGTTCTCGTTGGCGCCGGGGTCCGGGAGGTCAGGATCAGCCACTGCTGCCGCGGACACGGTCCAGTTCTCGAGCAGGCCACCGCCCTGGAACTCGCTGGCGGGGATGCGCAGCTCGAGATCACCGCCGGCGATGTCCACGAACGTGAAGCGGCCGTTGGCGTCGGTCGTCGTCGTGTCGAACGCCGAGCTGCCGCCGTCCTCCCACAGCTCGACGGTCACGCCCGCCGGTGCCAGGAGGTCGAGGCCGGCTGTGTAGGCGCCGTCGTAGTTCACGTCGGCGAATACGAGGTCGCCGAGGGTGAACGAGACGACCTGCACGATCACCGTGTTCGACCGCACGAGCTGATCGGGGAAGCTGTTGCTCCACGCAGCGAACCGGTTCGTGTAGCGATCGCCGGCGTCGTTGATGAGGCCCGGGTCGGCGCCGGGGTCACCGGCCTGCATCGTGAAGCTGAGCGTCTCGAGACCCGACGGCGGGAGCTGGCCCGCCGAGACGAACCGCAGCGCAGTGGCATCGGCCAACGTGGCCGGGCAGGCACCACTGCCCTGCACGAGCGTGAACGAGACACCGTCGGAGGACGAGCACCAGGTGGTCGAGCCGCCCGGCTGGTTCGAGGCCTCACGATGATCGTTCGAGATCGTCGCCGGATCATCAGCAGAGAACTCGAACGTGCCCGCAGTCGAGGCGGTCGGCATCGCATCGAGGACGTACTGTCCGGTGAAGGTCGAGGTGATCGACTTCGCAGCCGGCGTCGACGGACCATCGCCGTTGTGGCCGAAGACGTCGTAGATGTAGGGCGCCTCGATCGGGATGACGTCGGAGAAGTTCGACCACGTCAGGGTGAAGACCTGGGTGTCGTTCTCGAAGTCGAGCGGCTGATCGACGGACTTCTCCAGCTGGAAGCCTCCGGACTGCTGCAGCTCGACGGTCCGCTCGGCCGTCCGGATGGCAGCGCCCGACGAGTCGTTGACCGCCGAGATGGTGACGGCGTTCAAGGCGTCGTAGCCATTCGGCGCGACCGAGCTCGTGTTGGTACACAGGATGATCGGGTCCAACGCCACGTTGGCGATGCGGTCACCGAGGCTCCACTCGAGCGTGGTCTCTCCCGCACCGGGGCCCGCCGTGACGACGGGGCCCGCGTAGCCGGCCGGCGGCGCAGGCGTGCAGGTCGGGTCGTACGTGACGTACTGCGGGAGGACGTCGACGATGCGGACGTCTTCTGCGACCGAATCACCACCGGTGCCCGAAGTGACCGCAGGCTGGATGACCCACTCGATGTCCAGCCCGGCGTCCTGAGCGAACATCAGGTCGTCACCAGTGGTGAGGAGCGTCGCGGACTTGGTGACGCGCACCTGAACCCGGTTCAGCGCAATGCGGTCGCCGGTCGTCGTGCCGGTGTTGGCCATCGGGTCGTAGGACGACTCGACCCAGGTGCCGTTGCGGTTGCGGTAGCCCGAGTGGTCGACGAGGAGGGTGCCGACCGGGATCAGCTCGCCGTCCTCGTCGGCGGGACCGCCGTTGAAGGTGTTGCGTGCCTCGAGGCCGATGACCATGCCGACGTACTCGGTCGGCTTGAGCACCTGTGACGAGGTGCCGCCAGACCAGTCCACTGGAACGACGCGCAGGCGGGTGACCGCATCCGAGCCGCCCGGCACCGAGGCGATGTCGTCGAACCAGGTGCCGGCCGCGTCGTCACAGACCGACGCTGCGTCCTGGTTGGTCGTGTCGACCGGCAGATGCCCGGACACCGGGTCAGGGGTCTGGTCGTGACCGTGGTCGTTGTTGAAGCCGCCGGCGTCGGCGAGGTACTGCAGCTTGTACAGACCCGTGTCGTCGTGGGTCAGAGCGAGCACGGCCACGTCGGTGCCGGTGATGCCGGGGATGTCGGCGAGCCGCATGACCGCCGTGTCGACGGTCTCGCAGATCACGATGCCGCTCTGATCGACGACACCACTGTTGCGGTAGTACGAACCGGCCACGAAGATCTCGCCGGGATAGACGGCGCCGTCACCGGAGTGGTCCGCGCTGGCGTTCGGCGGCAAGCCCGTGATCCAGTTGTGGCCGGTCCCCCACGTCTCGTAGCCCGTGGCGCGGTAGCCCTTCCAGTAGCTCCCGGAGTCGGTGATCACGATGTCATGAGCACGGCAGTTGTCACCCGCCGGAGCCGGGTCGCCGTCCGATTCGCCGTAGTACGGCTCGTTCAGGCCGCCGAAGTTCTGCGTGCCTCCCGCGCTCGTCGGGGCGAAGTCGACCACGCAGTTGGTGACCGACACCGTGCCGAAGACGTCGGTGTCGCCGTAGTTCCAGCTGTCGTTGTCGAGACCGTCGTCGAGGATGTCCGACAGGTCACGCATCGGGTACCAGAGGTAGACACGACCGACGGCGACGTAGAACGGGCCGGCGCTCAGGTCGTTGCCGTTGTAACCCTCGGTGGGCAGATGCGCTGCGGTGGTGTCGGCCCCGGTGATGGTGACCGTGATGTCGGCACCGGCGCTCGGCTGATCACAGGTCCACGTGCCCGAGTCGGCCACACGGTTGTCATCCGACGACGGCGAGCCATCCGGCTGATCGCCGCCACGCGGAATTGTCGAGCTGGAGTTGTACGGCTCGTTGTAACAGGCGACGAGCAGTGCACCGGAGAACTGGCTGTCGATCTGCTCGGTGAACGTCATCGTCTCGACCGGCTCGACACCGCGACCACCCGGCGGCACCACGACGGACATCTCGTACTGGAAGCCGTAGCCGTACTCGGTGATCCCGGTCTCGGGGTTCACCCGCTCCTGCACGCCATGGCTGATGAGCCGGTTGTTGGCGTTGCCGTCGAAGGTGCTCTTGGTCAGGTTGAACTGGGGTGAGGCGGAGACCGCGTGGACCGTGTCGGGGAGCGGCGTGGTCGGCGGGATCGCCTCGTCGCGGGACTGGTACACCCGCGACGTCGTCGAGATGCTCGACAGGTTCTCCGAACCACCGAGGGCACGGACCGACACGGAGAAGAACTTCAGCTCGTCGCCGAAGTCGCCCAGGTTGCACAGGAGGGTGAACGAACCATCGAGGTTGTCGACGATCGTGGACGAGGGAGAGTACGCGCCGCCCTGACGACAGATCGTCGGGATGCCGCTGTTGCCGCCCGAGAACTCGACGATGGAGACCGGGTCGGGAGCGTCCGACGGTGAGACGGTCATCTCGAGGATGACGTCGCCGATCTTCTCGTCGTCCTCGATGTTGCCCGAACCGTCGATGTCCGGGACGCCGTCAGCCGTCACCGAGATCGGGAAGGTGACCACGTCGTTCGTCCGGATGACGCCGTCGTCGTCACCGCAGTCGTCGCCGGCCGTCAGCGTCGGACAGGTGCCGAAGGTGTCGAACGGGGCGGTGCCGTCCTGGATGCCGACTGCAGGGATGATCTCGGCGTCGAGCGTCACGAGCGGGCGAGTCGTGGAACCGACAACCGAGGCATCAGTGCCCGAGACGGTGATGCTGGTCCTCGCCGAGCGGGGCTCGCCGAGCACCGCGGGATCCTCGGTCGTGTCGTTGCCGGCTGCGCCGTCGTTGAACCCGAAGAACGTGTTCGTCGAGGTGAACACGACGTCCCACGTGCCGTCCGGCACGGTGTCGAAGAGATAGTCACCGGCAGCGTCGATCGTGGTCGTCGCGATGATCGAGTCGTCGTTCGGGTCGACCAGCTCGACGGTGACGTCGGTCGCGGGACCCTCCAACGCAGCGCCGTCCGGGTCGCCGGAGTCGTCGAGCACGCCGTCCACGTCGGTGTCGGCCCACACCGAACCCGAGACCGTCGGTGTCTGGCGCACCATCGCATCGACCGTCTCCGTCGCATTCGGGGCGAGACCGACGAGGACGAACTCTCCGACGACCGCCTCCCCGCTGCCGTCGATCGGATCGTCCCAGACGTTCGACACGTCGCTGTCCGGTCCCGACGAGAACGCCTCGCTCGCCGAGAGGCCCGAGACACGGACCAGATGGTCCAGCGGCAGGCCCGAGCCGTCGACGGTCAGTGTGTAGGCGCCGAGACCATCCGTGACCGTGGTGTCGACCACAGTCCCACTCCCGACCTCGACCAGTTCGACGGTCAGGCCGGCCCGGGCCGCATCGGCTCCGTTGATCGTGCCGTCACCGTTGACGTCGTCGAACACGACGCCGGTGATGGTGGCGTCGTCGACCGCTCCGGCAACGGACGGGCTGGCGACGATCGCGAACAGGGCGAGCAGCGTGGCGACCGACAGCGCACGCGCGGTGGTCACGGCGCAGCGCGGTGTCGGCTTCAGGGAGGTGGCCATGCAGCGCTGGGTACCGCTGCGATCCGTCGCACTTGAGGACCTCCGGCGCCTACGCGGCCGCGCCCGACGCCCATCCGACACTCATCCGACACATCGGCCACCTGACGTGGACATCGCGGTACTCTCCGCGCAGGTGGGACGGGCCAATCCGACAGTTACGCGACAGCCTCGGCCGGAACTGAGGTCGACACGCATCGCGCCGCCCACGCCGCGTCATGGGCCCGATTCGACTGCGCTCCGTGACATTCTTCCCACGGCCGAGCGACGACAGGTACTCGTCAGGTTGTCGCTCGAAGCGCGTCAGGCACTCGACCAGGCGCGAGTCGTCCACGGCACCCTCGCCGACGCCGCCCTCAGTGCCGTCGAACTGACCGCCGATCGACTCCGCGGCGAGGCGACACCCAGGTCGCGTCGACGCCGATCGCCCTCAGCGCTCGGTGACAAGTTCTCGACCACGTTGAACGTCACACCCGCCGAGGCAGAACGTCTGTCCACGTTCAGCCACGAGCTCGGCGTCAGCACGTCGTTCCTCGTCGAGCGGGCGATCCGACTCGCGGCCGGCATCTGATCTGACGATCGCGTCAGATCTGGAGATCGGCTGCGCGAAGAGATGAACTGTGCACCGGGTGCGGTCGACAGAACCTCACGTGAAGGTGTCCGCGGCCCGAGCGTGTTCGTTCGACGACGCGTGCCGCCGCGTCGTGACACACCTGCGGGTGACGCTCGGGGCGACGATCGCCGTCGTCGCCGCCGACCCCGAGGGAACGCGGGTGCTGCACGTTGCCGACGCAGGAACCGGCCTCGGCATCGGGCATCGCTTCGACACCCTGCAGCCCGTCGGCGGATCGTTCCACGACACCACCGCGTGGACGCTGCGACTCGGTGAGGCGACGACCACGATCCGCTCCACCATCTCCGTCCAGCTGGGCCACACCACCGCCGAAACCGCGTCACTCGTACTGCTCGCCACCGAGCCACTGCGCGACCCCGCGACGATGATCGAACTCGTCAGCTCGCAAGCCGATCTGCTCACCTCCATCGGCGACCTCGAGCGTCGGCTCGCCGACGCTGAACACCGTGCCGTGACCGACGTGCTCACAGGGCTGCCCAACCGGCGGGCCTGGGTGGACGCGCTCGATCGTGAAGACGCTCGAGCCGCCCGCCACGGTGGCGACGTCGCCATCGTCGTCGTCGACCTGAACGGGCTGAAGCACCTCAACGACGCCGAAGGCCATGCAGCCGGCGACGCACACCTCCGGCGCGCAGCATCGGCGTTGCTCGACAGCCATCGCGCCTCGGACCTCGTGGCACGACTCGGCGGTGACGAGTTCGGTCTGCTGTTGCCCCACGTGGCTCACGACGACCTCGACTACCTGGTCGACTCGATTCGCGACCGCCTTGCCGCCCGCGGGCGCCGCAACCGGAGGCGCGGTCAGGTCGCTGCACGGCGACCTGCTCGGCACCTGGCACGCAGCCGACATGGCCATGTACGCCGCCAAGGACGCGGACCAGCTGCAGCCCGCCGAATAGTCCGTTCACCTTCGACGCGAGCGAAGCGAACGCGGCGGGCACATCGGTCCGTACGCTCCTCGGATGCGCATGGGACCCCACGCCGCGATGGGCCACGATCCGAGCGGCGTCGCAGGACACGAATTCGACCGCACGACCGCACGGCGGGCCTGGACCTTCGCTCGCCCCTACCGGCTGATGATCACCGGCTTCCTCGCCACGATCATCGGCGCCGCACTGCTCCAGCTGGTGCCGCCGATCCTGTTCGGCCGGATCCTCGACGACGGCATCGCCAACGGTGACAAGGGCCTCGTCACGACGCTCTCCCTGCTCGTCGTGGCGGCGGTGATCGCCGACGCCGCCCTGGCGTTGGTCGAGCGTTGGCTGAGCTCGAAGGTCGGCGAGGGGCTGATCCACGACCTGCGAGTCACGCTGTTCGACCACGTCCAGCGCATGCCTCTGGCGTTCTTCACCAACACCCAGACGGGCATGTTGATCTCGCGTCTCAACAACGACGTGGTCGGTGCACAGCGGGCCGTCACCGGAACGCTCGGACAGGTCGTCTCGAACTTCATCACGGTCAGCTCGACGGTGATCACCATGGCCCTGATCGAGTGGCGGCTCACGCTGCTGTCGTTGATCCTGCTGCCCCTGTTCATCTGGCCGGCCAAGAGGGTCGGACGCGTGCAGCAGCGGCTCATGCGCGAGCAGATGGACGAGAACGCACAGATGAACTCGGTCATGACGGAACGCTTCGGCGTCTCGGGTGCTCAGCTCGTGAAGCTCTTCGGCCGGTCCGAGGAGGAGACGGCTGCGTTCTCGCATCGGGCCGGCCGAGTCCGCGACCTCGGCATCCGCAGCGCGCTCTACGGACGCAGCTTCCTGCTCGCGCTCGGTCTCGTCGGCGCCATCGCGACCGCCGTCGTGTACTGGCTCGGCGGCATCCTCGTGATCGACGGCGACCTCGAGGTCGGCACGCTGGTCACGTTCGCGCTGCTCGTGGGCCGCATCTACCAGCCCCTCACGGCGCTCACGAGCGCACGCATCGACATCATGACGGCGTTTGTGTCCTTCGAACGGGTCTTCGAGGTGTTGGACACGCCGCATCACATCAGCGACCGTCCAGGTGCCATCGACCTCGTCGACGCCGAGGGCCGTGTCGAGTTCGACGGGGTCGACTTCGCCTACCCGATCGGCTCCAGCGCCGAGATCGGCGCCACCGCCGAACCACAGCTCGGCACGACGGTCCTGTCCGGCGTGGACCTCACGATCGAACCGGGAACGATGTTGGCGCTGGTCGGGCCGAGCGGTGCCGGCAAGAGCACCATCGCCTCGCTCGTGGTGCGCCTCTACGAAGCGTCGTCCGGTGCCGTCCGCATCGACGGCCACGACGTGCGCGATCTCCGCCAGGACTCCTTGCGAGCGTCGATCGGCATGGTGACCCAGGACCCGCACCTGTTCCACGACTCCGTGGCGGCGAACCTCGAGTACGCCAGGCCCGGCGCCACCCGAGACGAGATCGAAGCGGCGTGTCGAGCCGCACGCATCCACGACGTCATCGCGAGCCTGCCCGACGGCTACGACACGGTGGTCGGTGAGCGCGGCTATCGGCTGAGCGGCGGCGAGAAGCAGCGGCTCGCCATCGCGAGGACCCTGCTGAAGGATCCGGCGATCGTGATCCTCGACGAGGCCACGAGCCATCTCGACGCCGAGAACGAAGCACTCGTGCAAGAGGCGCTCGACCACGCGCTCGCGCACCGGACGTCGATCGTGATCGCACACCGCCTCTCCACGGTGAGGGCCGCCAATCGCATCGTCGTGATCGACGACGGGCGTGTCGTCGAGTCCGGCACCCACGACGAGCTGCTCGAGGCCGGCGGCCTCTACTCGGACCTGCACCACACGCTCGCCCGCTGAGACGTTCGTCGCACACTTCCCGGCCATCCACGGCGACGATGCACCGGCCTGTCACAGGTGTCGTGAAGACTGTGCCCATGCCCGAGGAAGACGAGCGACGTTGAGCGTGCACACGTGGACCGTCGAGGAACTGTGTGCGGGCGTGTCGCTGGCGTTGGCCGACGCCTTCCCCGACCAGTGTTGGGTACGCGGCCAGATCCGCGGTCTACGCAGGTCACCGGCCGGTCACCTCTACTTCGACCTCGTCGACGACGCAGCCGCCGGGCGAGGCCAGGACCCGACCATCAGCGTCGTCGCGTTCCGGGGTCCCCTGCGTGGCATCGAAGCAGTGCTGAAGAAGGTCGGCGATCTGCGTCTGGAGGACGGACTCGACGTCCGGATCCGGGGCCGTGTCGAGTACTACCCGCCGCAAGGGCGGGTGCAGTTCATGATGAACGCCATCGATCCACGCCACACGCTGGGTCAGCTGGCCAGCGTCCGCGACGCCGTCGTGCGGACCCTCGCCGCCGAGGGCGTGCTGCACCGCAACCGTGAGCTCCCGGCGCCGCTCGTGCCGCTACGCATCGGGCTGGTCACCAGCGCCGGCAGTGCCGCCCACCATGATTTCGTCGGCGAGCTCCGGAACAGCCCCTTCGCCTTCGAGATCGTGCTCGCCGACACCCGCGTCCAGGGTCTCGACGCTCACGACATGATCGCCGACTCGATCCGCATGGTCGCCCTGGCCGACATCGACGTCATCGCCGTCGTGCGCGGCGGAGGTTCCCGCGGTGACCTCATCGCGTTCGACCAGATGGCCGTCGCCCGAGCCATCGTCGACGCACCGGTGCCGGTACACGTGGGCGTCGGTCATGACATCGATCTCTCCGTGGCCGACCAGGTCGCCCACGCCTCCTGGAAGACACCGACTGCATGCGCGGCAGCGCTGGTCAACGACGTCGGCGTGTTCCGCATGGGCATCGACCGGGCTGCCGCGGCCGTGGCTGCGTCGGCTCGGCGACAGATCGACGGCGCTGCGGCGTTGGCGTCGGCCCGAGCGAACCGGGTGGCCCGCTCAGCCGGCCATGCGCTCGCCGAGGTCGAACACCGCCTCGACCGGCGACGGGCGATCGTCGCGGCGTCGAGCCGTCGGGCCATCGCCGCGGCCGACGCGAACGTCGTCCGCCAGTCGACGACACTCGACGCCATCTCCCGTCAACGAGTGCGCCGCGCCGACGACACGCTCGACACGCGTCGCCGAGCCGTGATCGCCGCGGCACGACGAACCCTCACCGACGCCGACCGGCAGCTCGACAGCACGGCGCGTGTGGCCCGTGCGATGGATCCCGCCCGGACGCTCGAGCTCGGCTACTCCATCACCCGCACCGCGGACGGCCGAGTCGTCCAAGATCTCGACGGCCTCGCCGTCGGCGACCGGCTCGTCACACGACTTCGTGACGGTGATGTGGCGACCATCGTCGACGAGGTGCGTCCCGACGCGACATCGAACACCCGACCCTCCCATCACGACCCAACTCAGGACGATCAGTGACCGACGACATCACCTACAGCGCTGCCGCCGAAGAACTCGACGGCATCATCGCCGCCCTCGAGTCGGACGACCTCGACATCGACGGACTCGCGACCCGCGTCGAACGCGCCTCGCAGCTCATCGAGATCTGCCGTGGACGCATCGATCGCGCCCGGGTCGAGGTCGAACGCATCGTCGACGGGCTCGACGCCACCGAGGACTGAGCGCCGACAGGCCTCCGGCATGCGGCACAGCGACGCAGCGACGCAAAAAGTGCGATGGGCGGAGGGAGTCGGTGGGTCCTCCCTCCGCCCATCTGCGGGCGCTCACGAACCGGTGGGAAGTTCGGAGCGCACACCTCGGTGCGATGTGCACCGTGCGAAGCGAACGTCAGGCTACGGACAGCTCCCGCGAGTGTCAACGCGGAGCACCAGGAAAAGAAGAGAAGTCACGGATGAAAGCGACCCGAAAGTATGGAGAGTGGCCGAGCGACCTCAGCGCGGCCTCGATCGCCACGGCGAGCGTTCGGCTCTCAGGCGTCAAAGGCCGACACGACAACGTCGTGTGGTGGGAAGGGCGTCCGACCGAAGGCGGGCGCGGCACGCTTGTCGAACGTTCCGAGAACGGTGTCCGCGACCTGTTGGGCCCCGACGCGAACGTCCGTTCGCGGGTCCACGAGTACGACGGGGGCTCCTGGAACGTGCTCGACGACGGCACCATCGCCTACGTCGAGGCCACCGATCAGCACGTGCATCTCGTCGACGCCGACGGCGATCGCCAGCTGACGCTCCACCACGACGACACACGTTTCGGTGATCTCGTCGACGCCGGCCCCGCGATCCTGGCCATCCGCGAGCGCCACGGTCTCGGCAACGAACCGGTCAACGACCTCGTCGCCATCGATCGGTCCACCGGCGAGGTCGCCGTCGTCGCCTCGGGTCACGACTTCTACTCCAGCCCACGACCGCACCCCGACCTGGGTGTCGTGGCCTACATCGCCTGGGACCACCCGGGCATGCCGTGGGACGACACGGAACTGCACCTCGTCGACTGGACCGCTGGTTCGGCACCGAGCAACGACCGGGTGATCCTGACCGGAACGTCGACCCAGCAACCGATGTGGCGGGGCGACGCGCTCCTCGCCATCGCCGACCCGAACGGCTGGTGGGTTCCCGTCGAGGTCGCGCTCGACGGCTCCGGCTGCCGGCCACTCGTCGACGGCGACGTCGAGGTCGGCCTGCCGCCATGGGTCTTCGGCATGTCGTCGATGGCGATGGTCGACGGCCGACTCATGGTCGTCGAACAACGCGACGGTGTCGCGCACCTCTGCGAGGTCCGTGACCGGACACTGCATCGGCTCGACGTGCCGTTCACCGAGTTCGGCCCCATCGCCCCCGACGGCGATCGGCTGCTGGCCGTCGTGTGGGAGGCGACGGCCCCACAACGGATCGTCGCGATCGGTATCGACGGCTCGACCGACGTCCTGCGCGACGCAGAGATCGACATCGAGGTCGACGACATCAGCGTCGCATCACACGTGGTCGTCGGCGACGGTCCGACCGCGCCACGCGCGCTGGTCTACCTGCCCACGTCGGCCCGGTACGAAGGTCCGGCCGACACGGCACCGCCACTGCTGGTCCTCGGACACGGCGGACCGACCGGCGCCGCCCGCGGCGGCTTCGACCGCTCGATCCAGTTCTGGACACAGCGCGGCTTCGCTGTGGCCGACGTCAACTACCGAGGCTCCACGGGCTACGGGCGCGAGATGCGCGAGGCGTTGTCCGGTGTCTGGGGCATCGCCGACGTCGACGACTGCATCGCCGTCGCCCGGCATCTCGTCGACGACGGCAAGGTGAACGCCGAGCAGCTGTTCATCAAGGGAGGCTCGGCAGGCGGCTACACCACCTTGTGCGCCGTGACGTTCCACGACGTGTTCGCCGCTGGGGCCTCGCGCTACGGCATCGGCGATCTCGAGGCGTTGGCCCGTGACACCCACAAGTTCGAGTCGCGCTATCTGGACGGCCTCATCGGCCGGTGGCCCCAGGACGCCGACGTCTATCGGGAACGGTCACCGATCCATGCGACCGAACGCCTCGCCACACCGATGATCGTGCTGCAGGGCGGCGAGGATCCGGTCGTGCCACCCAACCAGGCCGAAGCGATGGTCGACGCATTGGACCAGCGCGGCGTTCCTCACGCCTACCTGTTGTTCCCGAACGAGTCCCACGGGTTCCGGCGCGCCGAGAACATCGAGCAGGCACTCGAAGCCGAGTACGTGTTCTTCGCACGTGTGATGGGCGCCGATCCGAGCTCCGAGCTCGAGCTCGACATCCGCCACCTCTGACCACCACCTCTGACCGACAGCCTCAGCCGTCCTGTGCGGCCGTCGTCGGCGGCGGCGCGGTGGTGGCAGGTGCTGTCGTCTCGGGGGCGGCGGTCGTCGGCGGCGTCTCGGTCGGCATCGTGGTGTCGGTGGGCGATGTGGTGTCCGTGGGCGAGGTCGTGTCCGTCGGTGCCTCGGTCGTCGGTGGCGTCGTGATCGGCGGCGGGTCGTGGCGTGCGCAGTCACCACTCACGATGTCGTTGATCCGGTCGAACCGAGAACCTTCGGCGATCGGAACCGGTGCGCCGTTCGCGTCGAGTACATGCGGGTGGGCCACGACGTCGACGAGCTGATCGTCGACGAACGACAGCTCGAGCAGCGCCGTGTCGCCGGTGATCGTGTTGCGCGGATGCCAGGCGAAGTTCCCGAGCGAGAACGCGACGACCTTGCCGTCGAGGAACTCGACGGGCTGCAACACGTGCGGATGGTGTCCGATGACGGCGGTGGCGCCGGCGTCCAGCAGCTGCTGGGCGAAACGTTCGTGGGTGCTCTGGGGGCAGGTGTCGCGCTCGATGCCCCAGTGGAGGGTGGCGATCACCACGTCGTTGGCTTCTGCCGCGACGCGCACGTTGGCGATGACGCGGTCACGATCGTTGCCGTCGGCCACACCTGCTCGAGTCGACGTGGCGGCGAACCCGCTCGGCATCACGAGGTTGGCGCCGATGAACGCGACCGTGATCTCCTGCCCTTCGGGTCCCACGGTCAGCACCGCCGGGGTGAACGCATCGGTCGAGGTGGCACCGGCGCCGATCGTGGCCACGCCCTGGGCCTCCAGCAACTCGACGGTGTCCAGCAACGCATCGGCACCGAAGTCCCTCGCGTGGTTGTTCGCCAGCGTCGCCACGTCGATACCTGCATCGGCGATGATCTCGGCCGCGACCGGAGGCGCCCGGAACGTGAACTGCTTTCCGGGCACTGCCACACCGCGGTCTGAGATCGCCATCTCGACGTTCACCAGCGCCAGGTCGGCACTGGACAGCAACGGCTCCAGACCGGCGAACGGGTCGATGCCGGCCGGTGCAGTCCGGTCCATGAGGACGTCGCCGCCTGCAAGCAGGTTCCACTCGACGGGCGGAGGCTCGGTCGTGGTGGTCGGCTCGGTCGTCGTGGTCGGCACCGTGGTGGTCGTCGTCGGTGCTGCGGTCGTCGTCGTGGTGGTCGCCGGCAGCGTGGTCGGAGCGACCGTCGTCGGGATGGGCGCGACCGTCGTGACACCACCGGAGCACGCAGCCACGAGCAAGGCGCCTGCCATCGCCGCAGCACGCACCCGGAGATCAGACATCGAGCCACACCTCCGAACGGCTGATGGCGGCGAACCCCATCGGCACGTACGCCCCCGCAACGTCGTCGTTCGCCTGCAACCAGGCCGTCCGCGCCGGCGTCAGGTCGGTCGCGGTTCGCACCGCGGTGGCGACGGCAGCGGTCGCCAGACCTTCACGCCGACGGGCCCGGCGAGTCGCGACGCCGAAGACACCGATACCCGACGGCGTCGGGTGAGCAGTGGCCATGGCGATCGCGGTCTCGCCGTCGAGCACCACGGCGTGTGGGCTCGCGGCGACCGAAGCAGCGGACACGAGCACGTCGGCGGCGGCCGGGTCCAGCCGGAAGGCCTCGATCTGCAACGACCGCATGGTCTCGACGTGTTCCGGTCCGGCGATGACCGCCTGATGAGGCGCGTCCACCAGCCCGTCCACGTGGGATGCCATCAGCCGCCGGTCCGTCACCTGCCGCCAGCCACGCGCTGCGAACGTCTGCCGGAGCTCGTCGGCGATGCCGAGTACCGCGTCGACGGCGAGCAGCCGACCTTGTGCCGTCGTCAGCGCCGAGGCCGCGGTCAGGGTGTCGTCGCCGGCGTCGTGGTCGAGCGTCAGCGGACCGCGAAGGTCCTCCGTCGGCGCATCCGTCGACACGAGCGTGCCTCCGGGCACCTGATCGACCCGGCCGTTCGGCAGGAACGACGCCATGTGACACCAGGCCTCGGTGAGACCGCGCGCGCATGCTTCCAACACCGGCGAGACGCTAGCTCGCCTGCTCGGTAGCGTTCGAGCGTGTACTCGTTCGCTCGGCAGCCCAAGTGGATCGTGGGCCACGTCCTCGCCACCGTGCTCGTCGTGTCGTTCATCGCCGCCGGTTTCTGGCAGCTGTCACGACATCAGTGGCGTGCTGACCTCAACGACCGGTTGGAGCGCCGCGAGCAGCAGGCGCCGGTCAGCTTCAGCGAACTGACCACCAGCTCACCCGACGACATCGAGTTGCGTCTCGTCGACGTCGACGGCAGCTGGATCGGCGAGACCATCGTCATCTCAGGCCGCAGCTTCGAGGGCCAACCAGGCTGCCACCTGATCGGCACCCTCGACCTCGGTGACGGGTTCGGCATCGTCGTCAACCGGGGTTGGCTCGACATCGTCAACTGCGAGACCCGAGACCCCGCCTTGATCGATCCGCCGATGTCATCGGCCCGTGTCGCCGGACAACTGCGGGCATCGCAGGAACCCGGACGTTTCCAGGCGAGCGACCCCTCGGGCGGTGTGCTCACCTCGATGCTGCGGGTCGATGTCGGCCGGATCCAGCAGCAGACCGACATCGATCTCGTCGAGCTGTACATCGACCAGCGGGTCGCGGTCCCCGCCGACAGTGCACTTCGTCCGGTCGAACCGCTGCCGAGCGACCCCGGACCTCACCTGGGTTACGCCTTCCAGTGGTTCGTGTTCGCCGCCATCGGGATCATCGGCTACCCGCTGGTGCTCCGGCGCCAGGCCCGCGACCCGCAGACGGCCGACGATGCGACACCGGCAGAACCCCCGCCCGCCGACAGCGACACCGTCGGGGCAGAACACCCGACCCCTTGACGTCGCCACCACTGTGGGTGATAGACAACCCGCCGTGTCGGACCTCTTCACCACTCTGGGCGCAATGACCCTGGCGCTGATGTTGTCGCTCGGCGTAGCCGCCATCATCTTCACGATCGGCCAGCGTGCACTCGCCGTACAGCGAGTGTCCCGCCGAACCGAGTTGCGCACCCGCCGTCACGAACTGCACTGGACGGCGATCCGACTCCGCAACCTCGGCTACCTGGGTGCCGACCTCCAGGAAACCATCTGCCGCGAGACCAACTGCTCGCCCGACGAAGCCGACGCCGCCATCCTGAGAGTCGGCGCCGACCTCTGATCCTCAGGCCGCTGTTCC
>JAHDHM010000002.1:0-3256 GCA_020631315.1 Acidimicrobiales bacterium | reverse complement strand
GTTGCGACCTGATCCTCAGGCCGCGATGCCGATGACGCGGCCGCCGACGACCCGGTCGCCGAGCGAGCCATGGAACGCGGCATCGCCGAAGGCGAAGATGCCACCGTCGTCGGCCACCAGCCAATAGCCACGACCCGTCGGTGTCGAAGTCATCCCGACCACCGGCCGTGCCAGGTTGATGCCGCCGGTCGAGCCGTAGAAGCGGGCGTCGCCATAGGCGAAGATGCCGCCGTCGTCGGCCACCAACCAGTAACCCCGGCCCGTGGGCGTGGAGGCCATGCCGACGACCGGCCGTCGCAGCGTCAGGTTGCCGGTCGAGCCGTAGAACCCGGCACGCCCGAAGGCGAACACACCACCGTCGCTGGCGACGAACCAGTAGCCGTGCCCACTCGGATGCGCGGCCATGCCGACCACGGGCTGGCGGAGTCGGAGGTTGCCGGTGGAACCGAAGAAGGGTGCCTCACCGAAGCTGAACACGCCGCCGTCGCCGCCGAGCAGCCAGTACCCGTTGCCCGACGGATGAATCGACATGTCGACCACCGGCGACGCCAGCTGGTGGCCGGCCATCGAACCGAAGAACTCGGCCTCACCGAACGGCTCGACACCGCCATTGGCCGTGCACAGCCAGTAGCCGTCGACGCTCGGGTGGCGCTGCAACGCAGCGACGGCGCCGCCGGCGGTGCCACCGAACCCGGCCTTGTTGCCGAAGTTGTAGACCGCACCGGCATCGGTGGTGATCAGGTAGCCCTGCTCCGCCTCAGGTGAGGGCGGCGGCGACAACATCTCGCGGTTGCCCGGAGCGGCGGCGAACATCTCGATCGTCTCGTAGTTCCCGCCGAGGACCTCGCGGCTGTCAGCGCGCATCCACCGGTCGAGCACCGTGCCGTACAGGGAACGGAAGTCGATGCTCGGGTGGAGGTTCCCTCGACTGTCGAGCGAGGTGAGCGATGGATACTCGCCGTAGAGGCCGCCGCGGATCTTCGCGCCGATGGCGAAGGCGACCGAGGCGGTGCCGTGGTCGGTGCCGTTCGAACCGTTGCGCTCCGGACGCCGGCCGAACTCGGAGAAGGTGATCACGGTCACCCGCGACGAGAAGCGCGGGTCGAGGGTCGCGAAGAACCGGTCGATGCCCCTGTCGAAGTCGCCCATCAACTCGTTGTGCTGCCACCCCTGGTTGTTGTGGGTGTCGAATCCGCCGAGCGTCGTGCCGACGACACGAACGCCGACGTCGGCGTTGATCAGGCGCGCTGCACGTTCCATCTCACGTTCGAAGGAGGAGCCGCCCTGACCGTCGCCCTCGTACGCGGGGGCGACACGGCGGGCGAGGTCGATCGCAGCGACACCCGAGTCGGCGACCGCATCGGCCCACGCGCCTCGTGCATGGCTGCCCTGGGCCATCTGACGGACCGCGTCGTACATACGCAGATCGGGATCGTCGTCGCGCACGCCGAACTCGTTGCCGCCATCACGGGCCACACCGACCGCCGAAGCCACGCGACCCCGGAAGTGCAGCGGAATGGAGCTCTCGAAGACCACGGCCTCGAGGTCGGTGCGTGTCGCGCCGAGGCCGTCGAGCCAGCGGCCCATCCAGCCGTCACGAGGAGCTTCCTCGGGTGTGCCGGCGGCGTGGCCGTGCATCCAGTGGGCCATCGAGTCGAAGTGACTCAGCGAGGCGTTCTCGTACCCGACGCCCTGGAGGATCGCGACCTGGCCGGCGTTGAAGCGTTGCTGCAGACCGGTCAGTCCCGGGTGGAGGGCGACGCCGCCGGGGAGATGCAGCATCTCGGCTTCGTCGATCGCCAGGGACCGTCGAAGGTCCTGATACCGACCCATCTGGGCGGTGGGGATCACGGTGTTGATGCCGTCGTTGCCGCCGCCCATCTGGACGATCACCACCACGCCCTCGTCGTGGGCGAGAGTCGGTCCGGCCATCGCGCGGCTCGAGGCGAAGGCCGGCCCCACCGTCGCGATGGCGGCACCGGCGGCCGTCATCTGCAGGAACTTCCGGCGGCTCATCCCGTCCGGCGTCGTGTCGGCGGGAGCAGAGAGGAGCTGCTGGATGTCCTCGAATTCGAGATCGTTGCTCACGGTTCCTCCTACGCGACCTGGATGTCGGGGCAGAGCATGGTCAGGGTCAAGAGATTCGGATGCTGCGGCCACTCCCACGTCGCACGTTCGGCGTAGATGTAGTCCTCGATCGCTCGGCGGGTGCTCTCGGCTGCGTCCTCGATGCCGAAGATCGAGAACGCCGTCGCCACAGCGACGGGGACGGCCATCGTCTTGGTCTCCTCGAGGTGGTCGCGCTCCATCGCCTTCCACGTCAGGTAGCGGGCGAAGTCCGCCTTGGCCCACTGCGCGGTCGACGACACCCAATAGCCGTTGGCCTGCCAGCCCGACGGGTTCGGCGGATAGAACAGCTCCATCCCCATGGACTCGAGCCACCAGTCCGGCCGTGCCTCCTCGGCGTTCGATCCTGCGCCCGTCATGCAGGCCACGACGTACTCGGCGGGGCTACGGACGTGGGCTCGGCGGGCGTCGGCGGACCAGAACTCGTCGCTGCGGAGGATCTCGCGGACGATGACCCACAACTGGTAGCCGCCGGCGACATAGGCGTCGGCGATGCGGTTGACCACCGTGTCCGAGGGGTTCTCGTACGCGAAGTACTCGAAGAGCTTGTGGGTCAGGAACCGGGCACACGCGGTGCGCTTCGATCCCGTGACGATCTCGTCGATGACCGCAGGGCCGTCCCAGTCGCGGGTGATGCCGAAGATCGTCTTGTTGCGGTAGTCGTGCTTGTCGGCGCGGAACTGGTAGACGTACTTCTCGTCGTCGAGCATGTGGCCGGTCCAGGCCCTGGCGACCTCGGGGATGTCGCCTTCCGTGTAGTTCGCCGGGCCGAGCGTGTGGAGTTCGAGCAGCTCGCGAGCGAAGTTCTCGTTCGGGTTACCGGCCTTGTTCCGGTAGTTGTCGAGGTAGGCCAGCATCGCCGGGCCCACGGCCACGCCCTGGACAAGGGTCCGGAAGTCGCCGATGGCCTGCTCGCGGAACAACTGGTTCTGATCCCACATGTGCTTGGCGTAGTAGACGGCCTCGGCGTTCGTGGCGAAGTGGGAGTGCCAGAACAGGACCATCTTCTCCTGCAGCTGGCGAGGAGCGGTCTGCATCCGGTCGAGCCACCAGAGGCGCAGGTCCCGGACCTGCTGCCAGCGCTTGCCCTCGCGGTCGAACACCGTCGACGGCGGGTTGACGCCTCCGT
>JAHDHM010000223.1 GCA_020631315.1 Acidimicrobiales bacterium | reverse complement strand
GCGCCATTGCGTGGCGCCTCGGTTGGGTCGTGTTCGTGGTGTCGCTGTTCAACGTGATCACCCGGTACGGCAACGACTACGTCGACCAGGACATCCTGATCGGCCAGAGCACGAGCCTTGCCTGGCAGGCGTTCGCCGCCCTGTTCCTCCTCGGCGTCGGGTACGGCGTGAAGGCCGGCGTGAACCCCCGCATCGACTTCTGGTGGGCCGACTTCGCGAACAAGGTGAAGGCGTGGCTCGACTTCGTACTCCACACCTTCCTGATGCTGCCGTTCCTGTTCATGGGCAGCCGGATCCTCTGGGGCTTCGCCGGTACGTCGCTCGGGCAGAAGTTCGACGGCACGTGGCCCGAGGGCTGGCAGGTGTGGAAGACCTGGGAAGAGGCACCCGACGCCGACAACCTGCCGTTGGGTCCGATCAAGGCGATGCTGTTCGTCGCCTTCGTGCTGTGGGGCATGCAGATCCTGGCCGAGGTGATCAAGGCCGGGTTCGTGATGATCGGGCGTGACGACCTCGGCGACATGACCGAAGCGGACGCACCGCTTCGGGTGGAGTGACGACGATGATCCTCGGCATTCTCGGACTCGAACTCGGCGTCTTCCTGTCACTCGTGATGTTCATCGTCTTCATGGCGATGATCCTCACCGGCTACAACGTCGCCTTCTCCTTCGCCGCCACGGCGCTGGCGTTCGCCTTCATCGGCGACCTGACCGACACGTTCAACCCGGCAACGCTCAACGTGTTGCCGTCTCGCTACTCGGCGCAGATCCAGGACCCCACACTCCTGGCGGTGCCCCTGTTCGTCATGATGGGCGCGATCCTCGAGAGATCGGGCCTCGCAGAGCGGCTTCTCAACGCCATCGGCATGCTCATGGGACCGCTGCGCGGTGGTGTCGCCGCGGCCGTGATCATCGTCGGCACGCTGCTCGCAGCGGCGACGGGCGTCGTCGCCGCCACCGTCATCGTGATGGGCCTGTTGTCCCTGCCCGCCATGGTGAAGCTCGGCTACGACCACAAGCTGGCGACCGGCGCCATCACGGCCTCGGGCACGTTGGCGCAGATGTTGCCACCCAGCCTCGTGCTGATCCTCCTGGCACAGCAGCTCAGCGTCGGCATCCTCGGCTTGTTCGCCGGTGCCCTCATCCCGGGCCTGCTGCTCTCGGGCCTCTACATCGCCTACACGCTCGGGATCTCGTTCCTGAAGCCAGAGGTCGGGCCGGCGATGCCGAAGGAGCAGCGCACACTCGAAGGCAACACGAGCCCCAAGACCAACGTGATCATCGCCGCCGTGCTCGGTGCGATCGTGTTCCTGGTGCTGCTGCTGTTCGGCATGCCGGTCGCGCTGACCGGTCTGGTGATCACCTTCGTCGGCTGCCTGCTGATCCTGTCGGTCACCCGGATGTTGGCCGCCGAGGTGCTCCTGTCGGTGGTGCCGATCATCGCCCTGATCATGGGCGTGCTCGTCTCGATCTTCCAGGGCGTCGCGACGCCATCGGAGTCGGGTTCGGTCGGCGTCGCCGGTGCACTGCTCCTCGCGGTCCTGAACTGGTGGTTCGACCGACTGCTGGTCGCCGACGGCGCCGAGCACATCGAGCCTCGCTGGCGTCTCACGCGCAGCGCACTCAAGGAATCCGGGGTCTCCACGGCGAACGTCACGATCCTCGTCATGACGCTGCTGTTCAGCTCCACCTTCTTCAGCGTGATGTTCTTCCAGCTGGGTGGCTCGGATCAGGTGTCCGACTGGCTCACCTCGATCGGCGGCGGCAAGACCGGCTTCGTGATCGTCGCGATGATCGCCGTGTTCCTGTTGGGCATCAACCTCGAGTTCCTCGAGATCACCTTCATCGTCGTGCCCATCTTCGTGCCCGCGATGGAGCTGCTCGGCTTCTCGACCTTCGACAAGGTCTGGTTCGCCGTTCTCATGGCGGTGAACCTCAACATGGCGTTCATCTCGCCGCCGGTCGGGTTCTCGCTCTTCTATCTCCAGAGCGTGGCGCCGCCCGAAGTCAAGACCGCCGACATCCACAAGGGGGCCATTCCGTTCATGGTCCTCCAGGGTGTCGCCCTCGTCGTGCTCGGGCTGTTCCCGGGCATCACCGAGTTCTCGTTCAACACCTTCAGCCTCAACTGACCTGACCCGAGTTCGACCGGGCCATGCCCCGCTCGGCTCACCAGGACCTCATCCGACGACACCAGGAGGGAACATGTCGGACACCACCACCACGGACATCACGGAGGATCCGGCGCTCGATCGTCGCGACTTCCTGAAGAAGGCGGGCATCGGCATCGCCGGTGTCGCTGCATCGTCGGCCGTGCTCGCTGCCTGCGGCGGCGACTCGGACTCCGACGGCGCCGACGCCACCACGACCACCGCAGCGGGTTCGACGGACGGCGAGGTGTCGCTCAGCCAGGACGCCCCCGAGATCGAGTGGGAGATGGGCACCAGCTGGCCCACCGGCCTCGTGACCCTGTTCGGCGCCGCCGAGACCTTCGCCGCCGAGGTGTCACGCCTCACCGGTGGACGCTTCAAGATCAACGCCCGCCCAGCCGGCGAGATCGTGGGTGGCCTCGAGGTCCTGCCGACCGTCCGTGACGGCGGCATGCAGATCGGCCACACGGCGTCGTACTACTACACGGGTCTCAACGAGGTGCAGCAGTTCGGCACCGCGGTGCCCTTCGGCCTCACCCAGCGTCAGCAGAACGCCTGGCTGTACGAAGGTGGCGGCCTCGAGCTGCTCAACGAGTTCTACGCCGAAGAGCACGGCATCATCGCCTTCCCGGCCGGCGGCACCGGCTGCCAGATGGGCGGCTGGTTCACCAAGGAGATCAACACCGTCGCCGACCTCCAGGGTCTGAAGATGCGTATCCCCGGCCTCGCCGGTCGTGTCCTCGCCGCCCTCGGTGGCGAGCAGGTGTCGGTCGCGGGTGGTGAGATCCTCACCTCGATCGAGACGGGTGCCATCGACGCCGCCGAGTTCGTCGGCCCGACCGACGACCTCATCCTCGGCCTCGACCAGCTCGGCAGCGAGCTGTTCTACTACCACCCGGGTTGGTGGGAGCCGGGCACGGCGCTCGAGGTGCAGATCAGCCTCGAACTGTGGAACGACCTGCCGCCCGAGTACCAGGCCGCCGTCGAGAACGCTGCGGCGCACGCCAACATGCGCACGATGGCCAAGTACGACGTGCTCAACCAGGCCGATCTCCAGAAGATCAAGGAGTTCGCGGAGATCCGCGAGTTCTCGCCGGAGCTGATGGCGGCGTTCAAGGAAGAGACCGAGAACGTCCTCGACGAGGTCGCCGCGGACAACCCCAAGTTCGCCGAGATCCTCGGCCCCTGGCGCCAGTTCCGCGACGGCATCTCCGAGTGGCACGGCCTCGCCGAGCGCTCCTACCTGACGCAGCAGACCCAGATCTGACGTCTCACCGGGTCGGCGTCGCCCTGACGGGTGGGGCGGCGCCGACCGGGTGCTTCGGCGAGGGATGCTCCTCGGCGAGACTCGCTCAGATCCTGCCTGCCGCCAGTGCGTGCAGCACCTGGTCGGACCGGGCGTAGGACGAATACACCCGTTCGTCGATGGACCATTCGGACACCAGAAGATTGCCGCCCATCGACTCGACGGTGCCCCGTTTCGGGTGCCGAGACATCGCCTCGACGGCGACCTGTCGGACTCGGCCACCACGCATGAGCACGAGTGACCGATCCGTGACGGCCACGACGAACTGGCGCGTCGTGGCGGTCGCAGCGATCGCCCCACCTGCGGCGCCGAGACCGACCGAACCGAACGCCGTGAAGCCCGAGAGCGCTGCCACCAACCCCACCACGAGGGTGGCGAGGAGTGTGTACGGGACGAACCAACGATGCCGCCGCCAGACCGCAGCGACGCCGAGCAGGTCCTCGTCGTCTCGTAGCAGCCGGCGCACCGAGCGCTCCAACACTTGTCGACGCATGTGGGCGACCGTAGCCGTCGCCGGAATCCTCGGCACCGGCTGTGGGACGGATCGACCGGACGCTGCGACGAGCGGCCTCGGTGAGGCGTCGGCACGCGCCGTGTACGTCGACACGACCGGCTGTGGCGATGCCGGCCCGGCTGCGGCGAGCGGTGTCCTGATGTCGGCCGACCTGGTGGCGACCGCTGCGCACGTGGTCGCCGATGGCGACGGCACCGCCACCGTGACCCTGCTCGCTGAAGGCTCCGACAGCGCCGTCCGCGATGCTGTGGTCGTCGCCCACGATCCGAGGACGGACCTCGCGCTCCTGCGCCTGGTCGATGGCGCCGACGTCGACGACGTGACGCTCAGCGCGTTGTCCACCCAGGACGCTCCGGCCACCGCACGCCTCATCGGGGCACGTCGCTCCGGCGACGTCGACGGTCACGTCCTGCGGCGGGTCAACATCGTGATCGACGCCGTCCGGTCCACCGCTGACGCGCGCCGCCTCGGCTACGAGCTGGCGCTCCGAAGCGGCGGAGGCGACTCCGGTGCCGGAGTGTACGTCGGCGGCCCCGACGGTCCAGAGCTGCTCGGGCTGCTGTTCGCGTCCGGCGACGACGGGGTCTCATGGGTGGTCGCCGCATCGGCGTAGCCTCTCCGCGGCGCTCACCGAGGTCGGCGATCGGAGCTTTCGCTGCGATCCTGGCACCTCGAAGCTCACGGAGATCGCCCCGTGAGTCCACCAACTGGCACGCTTCGAACTGACGTCGCAGGGACGTCGGGGGAGACACGACGATGAAGCTGTTTCGACGGGGGACGACACCAGACCCCCTCGTCAACGACCTCGCTGCGGCTCTGGAGCCCGGAAGAGTTCGTGTCGACGGTGCGGCCCGGTCGCTGCACGGGCACGACGCGTCGGTCTTCGACGGCGGCGTGTCGGGTCCCGTCTGCTACCCGACGTCCACGGCAGAAGTGCAGGAGATCATGCGGATCGCCGAACGGCACGGCCGCTCGGTGGTGCCGCGCGGTGCCGGAACCGGTCTGGCCGGAGGAGCGATCCCACTCGGTGCGCCGATCGTCGTCTCCACGGGCCGGATGAACAAGATCCTCGAAGTCGACGAGGTCAACGGAGTCGCCTGGGTCGAGCCCGGGGTCATCAACCTCGACCTGACCAAGCACCTGCGTCCGCTCGGATTCCACTACGCGCCAGACCCGTCGAGCCAACAGGTGTGCACGATCGGCGGCAACGTCGCGAACAACTCCGGTGGTCCTCACTGCCTCGCGTACGGAGTGACCGACGCGCACGTCGCTGCACTCGAAGTGGTGCTGTCGGACGGCACGGTCGCAGTGCTCGGTGGGCTCGAAGACGAACCCGACGGCTACGACCTGCGTGGTGCCTTCGTCGGCAGCGAAGGGATGCTCGGCATCACCACGCGCATCGCTGTGCGCCTCACCAAGAACCCGCCTGCGGTCACCACGATGCTCCTGTCGTTCGACTCGGTGCGCGACGCAGCGACCACGGTCAGCGCCGTCATCGCCGCCGGCATCGTCCCTGCGGCGATGGAGGTGATGGACCAGAAGATCACCGAGGCCGTCGAGAACTACGTGAACGCCGGCTATCCCCGGGACGCAGCTGCGGTGCTGTTGGTCGAGATCGAGGGCCTCCCGGCCGGTGTCGACGCCGATGCGACCTCGGTCGCCGACATCGCCACCGCCAACGGCTCGACCGACGTCCGTCGAGCCGCGACCGACGAGGAACGGGCCCTGTTGTGGAAGGGGCGCAAGACGGCCTTCGGTGCCATCGCCCAGATCGCCCCCGACTACTACCTCCACGACACCGTCGTGCCGCGAGCCAAGCTCGCCGACGTACTCGACGAGACCTACGCCATCGCCGAGGAGTTCGACCTCCTCGTGATGAACGTCTTCCATGCCGGGGACGGCAACCTCCATCCGCTCATCGTGTTCGACGCCCGTGTCCCCGGAACGCTCGAACGCGTTCACGAGGCCGGCGGCCGCATCCTGCGTGCGAGCCTCGACGCAGGCGGTGTCCTGTCCGGCGAACACGGCATCGGTGTCGAGAAGCAGAAGTACATGAGCGAGCTCTTCGGCCTCGACGCCCAGGAGAAGCTCCGCCAGGCGTTCGATCCGTTCTGCCGACAGAATCCGGGCAAGGTCATCCCGTCGGGCCATTCGTGTGCCGACATCCAGGCGCTGACCTCGGTGCCGTCGGGGGTGTGGGGCTGATGGCGTCGTTCACCTTGGCCACCGACGACCCGGTGCTCCACGACTTCGCCGCCCGCGTCGCCGGTGACGAT
>JAHDHM010000222.1 GCA_020631315.1 Acidimicrobiales bacterium | reverse complement strand
GTGATCGAGTACAGCGCTGCGCCACCACCGCCGTAGTGGTAGGCGGCCACGCTGGCGATGTTGACGATCCGGCCCGGCTGCTTGGCCTCGATCAGGCCCTTGGCCACCTCGACGGCGAGCACGTACGGGCCACGCATGTTGGTGTCGAACACCATGTCGATGGCCTCGACGGACATGCGGGTGGCGAACTGTGCGTCGGGCACGCCGGCGTTGTTGATCAGGATCGAGATCGGGCCGTGCTTGGCCGTGATCGAAGCGACGGCGCCGAGGATGTCCTCGGTGACGGTCATGTCGAGCCGCACCGCGTCGGCCGAACCGCCGTCGGCCTCGATGACCTGCACGATCTCGGCCAGTCGCTCTTCGCGGCGACCCGCGACCACCACGGTCGCCCCGGCGTTGGCGAGCACCCGGGCGAAGCGCCATCCCAACCCGGAGGTCGCACCGGTCACGAGCGCCACCTGCCCGGACAGCGCATCGGACTTCGGGGGCAGCGGCAACAGGCTCACGTCGGTCATGTCAGGCCTCCATCTGGGCGACGACGCCCTCGATCGAATCGATGAACTCGTCGACCATCTCCATCACCACGGTCGCGGCGGGCTTCGACACGTTCGTGTACCCGACGATCTGTCCGACGAAGTAGTTGGCCAGCTTCTCGGCACCGGAGCCAGCAGTGTGCGCGGCCCTGTTGATCCGAGCCTGGGCTTCGGACGTGAGGATCGGCTGCAGGGGCATGCCCATCGGGTCGGGCGTGTCGGCCCGCTCCCACTCCTCGGTCCATGCCGATTTCAGCATGCGAGCGTGCTTGCCGGTCAGCGAACGAGACCGGATCGTGTCCGCCGACGTGGCGGCGAGGAACTTCTCCTTCACCACTGGGTGCGTCTCGGCCTCTTCCGTGGTGAGCCACACCGAGCCGCACCACACGCCCTGGGCGCCGAGCGCCATGGCGGCGGCCATCTGACGACCACGGCCGATGCCACCGGCACCGAGTACCGGTGTCGAACCCGAGGCGTCGACGATCTCGGGGATCAACACCATCGAGCCGATCTCGCCGGTGTGCCCGCCCGCTTCGGAACCCTGGGCGACGATGAGGTCGACACCGGCGTTGTTGTGCCGCTCGGCGTGCTGTGGACGGCCTGCGAGCGCGGCGACGACACGGCCGTGCTCCTTGGTCCGGTCGATCATGAACGCAGGTGGCGGCCCCAGCGCGTTGGCGACGAGGTTCGGACGGTGGGCGAAGACGATCTCCAGCTGGTCGCTGGCCCGGTTCGCCGAGAACGGGGCGTCGCCGTCGCGACGGGCGTAGCCGCCACGGGCCGGCTTGCCCTCCTCGGCGGGGAGCGGTGGCACGTCGTAGCGGGCGAGGATGTCGTCGACGAACTCGACCATGTGCGGCGGGATCAGCGCCCGCAGGTCGGCGGTCGAGTAGCCGCCCTCGTCGTCGCCGGCGTACTTGGCCGGGACGATCAGGTCGACGCCGTAGGGCTTGTCGCCGACCTCGTCCTCGATCCACTGCAGGTCGATCTCGAGCTGCTCGTCGGAGTGGGCGACCACGCCCAGCACCCCGAGGCCGCCCGCCTTCGACACCGCGGCGACGACGTCGCGGCAGTGGCTGAACGCCAGGATCGGCACGTCGATCCCCAGCATCTCAGTGACTGTGTTCTTCACGAGAGTGCTCCTCCTCGGGCCTTCTGGGTTTCGGCCCAGGTCATGCCCTTCTCGACGTTGGGTTCACGGGGCAGGCCGAGCACGTGCTCGGCCACGATGTTGCGCTGCACGGCGAAGGTGCCACCGCCCACGGTGAGGGCTGGGGAGTAGAGCCAGCCGTAGTGCCAGACCGGGTCGACGTCGGCCAGCCGGTCGAGCTGCTGTTGACGGGTCGAGCGCCCGGACGGGTCCTCGATCCGGCCGAGCGGGCCCGACCCCTCCAGCACGCCGCTCGTGCCGGCGACGGCCTTGGCCAGCGCCATGATGTCCTGCCCGTGCTCGTCGGCGACGAGCTTCTGGATCGACGCCTCCGGGCCGGGCGTGGCGCCCTTCAGCCGGGCCGACAGCGCTCGCATCTGGATCATGTGCAGGATCCGACCCCGGCTGTAGACGCGGGCGGCTTCCTGGCGCAGCACCGGGTCGCTCACACCACCACCGGCTCGCAACACGTCCATGAGGTGGTCGGCGTTCGGGCCGTGGCCCCACAGCGCGCCGCCGGACGACAGCGACACACGCTCGTTGGCGAGCGTCATCTTCGCCAGGCGCCACCCGTCGTTCTCCTCACCGACCAGCAGCGAGGCCGGGATCCGTACGTCGTCGAAGAACACCTGGTTGAACGAGTGCGCCGTCGTCATGTCGATGATCGGCGTCATCGTGATACCTGGTAGGTCCATCGGGCAGATGAAGTAGCTGATGCCCTTGTGCTTCGGGGCGTCCGGGTCGGTGCGGGCGATGAGGATGCCGTACTTCGAGTGATGTGCACCCGACGACCAGATCTTCGACCCGTTGACGACGTACTCGTCGCCGTCACGAATCGCCCGAGTCGAGAGCGACGCGAGGTCGGACCCGGCGTCGGGTTCGGAGAACAGCTGACACCAGATCTCCTCACCGGCGATGCAGGGCATGAGGAACTGCTCGCGCTGCTCGTCGTTGCCCGCCAGGAAGATCGTCGGTGCGGCCCAACCGGTCCCGATGGGGTTTGACGGCCGGGAGACACCGGCCCGTTTGAACTCCTCGTCGATGAGCAGCTGCGTCATCGGATCGGCGTCACGTCCGTACGGTGCAGGCCAATGGGGGACCACCCAGCCGGCTTCGGCCATCTGCCGTCCGGTGGGCCTCGGGTTCGCCGCCAGCCACTCGCGCACCGGTGTGCGCCGAGGATCGTCGTCGCCCGGGAAGTCGAAGTCCACGTGGCCCCCTGGGTCCGTCGACCCACGACGCCGAGGCCCTCGCATCGACGCCGACCGCCAGCCTGCCAGAACCCGCCGCCGACACCGGAATCCTCCTCGGGACGTTCGTGGCTAGAGTCCCGCCTCGTTCCGCCACCACCTCAGGAGTGCTCATGGGTGAGCTGACGTGCATCTCGCCGATCGACGGATCGGTCTTCGCCACCAAGGCCACGCAGACCGCCGACGAGGTCCGTGCGGTCGTCGCCGCTGCCCGAGCAGCGCAGGCCGCGTGGGCCGACACACCGTTGGTCGAGCGTTCGAAGGTGATCACCGAGGCACTCGCCGCCCTCCGAGCGGCCAACGACGAGATCGTGGTCGAGCTCGCGCACATGATGGGACGCCCGATCCGCTACGGCGGCGAGATCGGTGGCGTCGAGGAGCGAGGGCATCACATGGTGTCGATCGCCGAGGGCGCTCTCGCCGACGACGTGATCGAGGAGTCCGACTCGTTCGTCCGCTACATCGCGCGTGAACCCGTCGGCGTGGTGCTCGTGATCGCCCCGTGGAACTACCCGTACCTGACGGCGGTGAACACGATCGTGCCGGCGCTCGCGGCCGGGAACGCCGTGGTGCTGAAGCACTCGACCCAGACGATGCTCGCTGCCGATCGGTTCGCCGACGCGTTCGCCGCCGCCGGTCTGCCCGACGGCCTCTTCAGCACGATCAGCGTCGACCATGCGACGTCGTCAGAGCTCATCGCCGACCGCCAGTTCGACTTCGTGAACTTCACCGGTTCCGTCGGGGGAGGCGCAGCGATCGAGCAGGCTGCTGCCGGCACGTTCACCGGACTCGGCCTCGAGCTCGGAGGCAAGGATCCCGGCTACGTCCGAGCCGACGCCGCCGACGACGACACGCTCTTCGCCGCCGCGGTCGACACCCTGGTCGACGCCGCCATGTTCAACTCGGGCCAGTGCTGCTGCGGCATCGAGCGCATCTACGTGCACGAGTCGATCTTCGACCGGTTCGTCGAGGCCGCCGTCGGGATCGTCAACAGCTACGTCCTCGGCGACCCACTCGACCCGGCGACCACGCTCGGCCCGATGGCCCACGTCCGCTTCGCCCAGCTGGTGCGCGAGCAGACCGCCGAGGCGGTCGCTGCCGGCGCCACGGCGCTCATCGACCCGGCCCTCTTCCCCCGTGACAACGGCACCGATGCCTACCTCGCCCCGCAGATCCTCGTCGGCGTCGACCACTCGATGCGGGTGATGCGCGAGGAGAGCTTCGGTCCCGTCGTCGGCATCATGTCGGTGAGCAGCGACGAGGAGGCGATCGAGCTGATGAACGACTCCGACTTCGGCCTCACCGCCAGTCTCTGGACCAACGACGTCGCCGCCGCCCGCGCCATCGGCCGCCGGATCGAGACCGGCACCGTGTTCCAGAACCGGGCCGACTACCTCGACCCGGCGCTGTGCTGGACCGGGTGCAAGGACACCGGCCGCGGCGCTTCACTCAGCACGCTCGGCTACCAGGCCGTGACCCGCCCGAAGAGCTACCACCTCAAGCAGCTCGGCTGAGTTCCTCGTTCTGCGGCACGCTCAGTCGGCGAACATCCGGGCGCTGATGTCGCGTCGCAGCTCGGACACATCACGCACGAACGCACGGCGGGTCACGCCGACGACCTTCAGCGCGCCACCGTGGTCGAGCGCGATCAGCACGGATGTCCCGGCGACGAGGACGTTCCACAGCACCTTGCCCAGCAGCCGGGTCGACGGCTCGAAGCGGCGGAGATGGTCGGGGAGCGTCGAGCAGTGGAAGTCGACGTGGCGGATCTCGTCGGCGTGGATGCGAGCGAAGATCTCGCTGCACTCGTGCCCGGCGAGCCCGTCGCGCATCGCTGCGTAGTACCGGAGCGCGATCGTCTCGGCGACCATCAGCGTCAGCACCTCGGTGCGCAGCGACTTGAAGCGGCGGAGCAGCACGAAGACCGCATCGGTCCAGTGACGTTCGAGCAGCGTGTGGCCGGCGTCGTCGAGCACGAGGGCCAACAGCCGAGCATGCTCCTGCTCCTCGGCGATGAAGAGTCGCAACCCCTCCATGTAGGCCTCGTCGGCCCCTGAACGCTCAGCGGCGGCGAACAGGTGCTCGCCTGTGCCGGTCTCGCCGATCTGGAACGTCGCCAGGGAGCGGAGCAGCCGCCGGCGCTTCCGGGCAGGAAGCTCGGGCGCCGTCATCTCGGTCACGACCCGGTGTTGCCCGCTGGCGCGCCGCAATTGACGCAGCCAGACGGGGCCGTCGGTCTGGAGCTCGGTGATCGTCGGTTGCATGGCGATGTCCCTGTTCTTCATCGGCGCATCGAGGCCCGATCCGCAGCACGAACGCCTTCCTACACCCAGCTGCCACACCCAGTGGCGGGTTGCACTGAATCTTCACTCTGCGTCGACATCAGCCCCCCGACTCGAGCCCGCAAGGCCGTCCCAGAGCCCGTTCACCGAGCCCGTTCACCGAGCCGTCACAACTGAGACGTGCGGCACACTCGCGCCTGTGTTAGACCTTCTCACTCACACGTGAGGCAACAGCACACACCAGTGAGGGAACCGTGCGAGATCGAGCGAGAGTCGTCGTCATCGGCGGCGGCATCCACGGCGCAGCCACCCTGTGGCACCTGGCCCGCGAAGGCTGGACCGACGTCCTGCTCGTCGAGAAGGCCGAGCTGACCACCGGCTCCACCTGGCACGCAGCCGGCCAGATCACCCGGTCGGTCGGCGACTACACGACAGCATCGTTCGCCCACTACGCCATCGAGCTCTACAACGAGCTGCCCGCGCTCACCGGCCGGGAGATCCAGCTCCACCAGCCGGGCGGCCTCCGCGTGGCCTACACCGACCACGAGGTCGACGCCCTCAAGGCCCAGCTGGGTGTCGGCCGCTACATCGGTTACCCGATCGAGCTCATCGGCCCCGAAGAGGCCAAGAAGTACAACCCGCTCTACGACTTCACCGACGTGAAGGCCGCCATCTGGACCGAGGGCGAGGCCCACGTCGACCCGACCGACGCCACCTACGCCTTCGCCAACGGCGCACGGGCCATGGGCGCCGAGATCAGCCGCCGCAACCGCGTGATCGAGATCAACTCGCTGCCGAACGGTGAGTGGCAGGTCGTGACCGAGAAGGGCACGGTCACGTGCGAGCACGTCGTCGACGCGGCCGGTTGCTACGCCCACCAGGTCGGTCTGATGGCCGACTTCGCGGTCCCGCAGGCCAACGTGCTCCACCACTACCTGGTCACCGAAGAGGTCCCGGAGCTGGTCGACCTCGGCTTCGAGATGCCCGTCATGCGTGACAACCGGGTCGCCGGCTACATCCGCCAGGAGCAGACGGCCGGCCTGATCGGCATCTACGAACAC
>JAHDHM010000221.1:1364-6311 GCA_020631315.1 Acidimicrobiales bacterium | reverse complement strand
CGATCGACATCCTGAGCGGCGACGCCTCGGCCGCCCTGCACTCGCTCCCGGTGGCGACACAGTCCGAGGGCGAACGTCTCATCGACGAGGTGCTTCGTTCTCTCCAGGCTGACCGGGTCGTGGAGACCACGGAGATGCGGCGCCTGGTGGCGATCTTCGATGAGGCGGGCGCCGCCGCCAACGCGGACGCGCGAGCCGCTCAACAGATCGCGATGCAGCTGCTCATCGTGGCGGCGCTCGCGTGCGCGTGCATGATCGCGCTGCTCTCGTCGAGTCGACGACGGGAGCGCCGCCTGCGGCACACGCTCACCGAACAAGCGCACACCGATGAACTGACCGGCCTACCCAACCGTCGAGCCCTCGACACCGTGTTGGACGAAGCGCGCGCCGACATGCGTGCCGATGGCACACTCACCGGTCTTCTCTATCTCGACCTGGACGGGTTCAAGGATGTCAACGACACGCTCGGACATGCTGCCGGCGACGAGCTGCTGACCAGGTCGGCACGGCGGCTGCAGAGCGGACGTGAGCGGGGAGAAGTACTCATCCGCATCGGCGGCGACGAATTCGCCGTCGTGCTGCCCGGGTTGCACACGCCGGAGGAAGCACACTCCGCCGCCGAGCGTTACATGCGAATTCTGGAGGCGCCCTGCGAGATCGCGGGTCGACCGGAGTTCGTACGAACGAGCATCGGCGTCACCACAACCCAGGACCCGAACCACCTGACCGAGCTCAGCATCGAAGCCGACATCGCAATGTATGCCGCCAAGCGGCTGGGTGGTCAACGCATCGCGCACTTCGACGCGTCGATGCGCATCGAAACCGAGACCGCCAGCCAGCTCACACGGGCACTCCGGGCCGCCCGACTCTCCGAAGAATTCCGCCTCGTCTTTCAGCCGGTCGTCTCGGTCGATTGCCAATCGCTGCTCTTCGCCGAGGCCTTGCTGCGCTGGAACAGTCCGGAGCTCGGCGAGGTCTCGCCGGCCGAGTTCATCCCGGTGGCCGAGTCCAGCGGGGAGATTCATCGCCTCGGAATGTGGGTGATCGAAGCGGTGATCGACCAGCTCGCCGCATGGTCGAGCCATCCAGACACCGCCGACCTTCGGGCGTCCTGCAACGTGTCGGCCATTCAGTTGGCCGATGACGAGTTCGTCGCGACAGTGCTTCGACTGCTTGCCACCAAGGACGTTCCGGCGCACCGCCTCATCATCGAGGTCACCGAGTCGGCCGTGCTCGACGCCAGTGGTGTCGCTGCATCCCGGCTCGGGGAACTCCGTCAGGCGGGCGTGGCGATCTCGATCGACGACTTCGGCTCCGGCTACTCGAACATCAGCCAGCTGCTGCAGATGCCGTTCGACATCCTCAAGGTCGATCGGATCCTGCTCCTCCAACTTTCGGCGCTACGAGAGATGGCCGGGGACTCGCCCGAACGACCGTGTCAGATCATGCAGGCGATCAGCGCCATCGCGCAGGTGCTCGGCGCCGATGTCGTCTGCGAGGGCGTCGAAACCGAGATGCAGCGAGAGTCGCTCGCCGCGTCGGGTGTCAGCCACATCCAGGGTTGGCTGGTCAGTCGGCCGGTTCCCGCAGATCAGATCGTGCAGTACACGTCCGAGGCGATCGCCGCCTGACGATCAGCCATTCACGGTCCGACAGCCGAGCTCGACCGGCGCCTGTTTCCGGCGCCCGGAATCGATCGCCTCGACACAGAGCTCGAAGGGAGCATCGGGCGTGGACACGCGGAACGAGAACCCGTGGCGGCTGCCGTAGTCGGGGAAGACGGCGCCGACGTCGCTGCGCCGGGTCCTCGCGGTACGGGTGGTGACCACCTCGCCGTCGATCAGCACCTGCACCTGCGACGGACGAATCCGGTTCGGGTCGATCGCCCATCCCTTGATTCGAACGAAGCCGTCGCGCACGCGCACCACGTCGAGCGAGCCACGAGGCGACCCGGTGGGTGTGATCTGGAGGATCTTGTCATTCGAGCCGTTGGATGTCGTCACGTACAAGGTGCCCCGCGGTCCGGCCATCGGGGTCCGAAGTCGACCGTAGGTGCGGGTGAGCTCATCGCCGATCTCGGTCGCACGGAACTCGCCGTCGCCGTCGAACTCGAAGAACCGGAGCGTGGAGTTCTTGAGCGAGGCCACCGCCAGCGTGCCATCGAGCGGACCCCAGTGCCGGCCGTTGATCCAGTAGCCGCCGGCCATCGCCAGGGTCGGGCTCCCGGTGGACCACTGGGCTTCGATTGCGTTGGGGAAGGCGACCAGGTCCGTCATCGGGACGTTCTCGTTGTAGCCGGGGCCGGGGTCCCAGCCGTAGTTGCCTCCGGCGACGATCCGGTTGATCTCGTCGTCCCGACTCGGGCCGTGCTCGACCGTCCACATCTCGTTGGTTCCCGGGCGACGGGACAGTCCCTGGAGGTTGCGGTGACCGAAGCTGTAAATGCGTCGGGTGTCGGCGTTCGCGGACGCAGCGAACGGGTTGCCGGCAACGCCCTCGCCCGTGTCGGGGTCGACTCGCAGCACCTTGCCGGCGAGCGACGTCAGGCTCTGTGGCGCCGTCGAGCTCGCGGCGTCCCCGGTGGCGATGAACAAGTCGTCGTTCAGGTAGAATCGAAGCCGGCAACCGCCGTGCCGACCGGTCGAGAGTTCGATGCCGCCCACGAGCGGATCGGCGATGCGGGTGGCGGTGCGATAGTCGGCGCTGACGGTCCAGCCGATCACCTGGATCTCCGGACCGACATGGCCCTGACAGGTGTAGAAGCGCCGGTTCTCGGCGAAGTCCGGATGGAGCACCATGCCGAGCAGGCCGGTTTCGCCCCGCACGAAGAGATCGCCGAGATCGGCCGTGATACGGCGGATCTCGCCGTCGGACATTCGTGCATTGAGCCGCCCGGGCCGTTCGGTGAACAGCACCACGTCGTCCGGCGTGTGGGCCACGTCCCACGGAAGGGTCAACCCGTCGGCCACGACTCGAACGTGCAGTGACGGCGAGAGCGGTCCGCCGATGGCCGCCGCCGGCGTTGCGGGTGGGATCGACAGCGCCGTCGCAACGAGCGCGCAGAGAAGGAGGGCGATACCGCCGCCCCGCAGGAGGAATCGTGCCATCCCTCCAACGTAGACTCGGCTCCATGTCCGACGGCGTCACCACCGGAAACACAACCACCGTCGACTGGTGGCTCATCGACGATGCGAGCGCGCTTGCAGCGGCAACCCGTCGACCCGACGTCGAGGTCGGCGAAGAGCAGATCGCAGCCTTCCAACGCGACGGCGTCGTCGCATTTCCCGGGATGTACCGCGAGTGGGTGGAGCCGCTGGCCGCCGGGCTGGACCGCATCATGGCCACGCCCGACCATTACGCATTTCCCTGCGAGAGCGTGGTCGACGGCGAGCCGGGCCGGTTCTTCGACTGCTACTGCAACTGGCAGCGCGTCCCGGAGTGGAGCGCCTTCGTCCTCACCTCGAGCGCAGCCGCGTTGGCGGCGAAGCTGATGCGGTCCGAGACCGCGCAGTTGTTCCACGAGCACGCCTTCGCCAAGGAGGCCGGCACGGCCAAGGCCACACCGTGGCATCACGATCTCCCCTACTACTGCGTGGACGGACAGCAGACCGCAAGCGTGTACGTCGCCCTCGACCCCACTCCAGCCGAGACCGCCGTGCGCTTCCTACGCGGCTCGCACCGGGACGGCAACACCTACGTGCCCCGCACCTTCCGTGACGGGTCCGACTATCACAGCGACGACGATCTTGTCCGAGCGCCGCGCGACGTTGCCGCCGACGATCCGGCGGTGTTCGCCTCGGCGCTCGAACCGGGTGACGTGCTCGTCTTCGACTTCCGCACGCTGCACGGCACCACCGACGCACCCATCGTCGACCGCCGTCGCGCCTTCTCGACCCGATGGTTGGGCGACGACGCCCACTACGTCGAACGCAACGGCGCCACGTCCCCACCCCTCGACGACCTCGGACTCCGTCCGGGCGACCGCATGCGAGAAGACCGGTTCCCCACGCTGTGGCCATGAGAATCGGCATCGGCCTCGGCGCCGGCGGCGCCTTCGGATGGGCCTTTCACCTGGGTGTGCTCGACGGCCTCCGCGCCACGGGACGCGATCCACAGACCGCGGAGCGGGTCATCGGCACCTCGGCGGGGTCGTCGATCGCCATCTCGATGCTCAGCGGCGCAACCACCACCGACGTGCTCGACTCGCTCGGCCCACCGGAGGATCCGGCCGAGCGGGCCGACATGGAGCAGGCCTTCCGAGACGTCCGCCGTCGCCCCTGGCGTGTGCTGCGACCCATCGCTCCCGCCGCGGCGCTGCGCTGGCGACCCGGCCGGGGCCTGCCCGGCATCGCTGGCGCGCTCCCCATCGGCGCCTTCCCCACCGCCACGCTTCGCAACTTTCCCGGCGCCCAGGCGATGACCGAATGGCCCGAGCCGCTGTGGATCCCGAGCGTGCGGGCCGACGACGGCCAACTCGTGGTCTTCGGCCGGGACCGCGAAGACGTCCCCGTGGTCGATGCCATGGAGGCATCGTCCGCCGTTCCCGGGATGTTCCGCACGAAGCTCATCGACGGACGACCTCACGTGGATGGTGCGATCGCGTCCGCCGTGCACGCCGACCTGTTCGTGCCCGACCAGTTGGATGCGGTGCTCATTTCGTCGCCGATGACCCAGCCGGGCAACGGTGTCGTGCGTCGCCGGGCCCGCCGTCAGCTGGATGCCGAGATGCTCTTGTTGGAGCGGTCGGGCACCCACGCCCTTCGCATCGAGCCGGATGCGCACGTCATGGAACTGGCTCGAGGCTTTCCACGGAGCAACCCGGATGCAGGTCCTCGAATCGCGGCCGCCGCCCAGCAGATGGTGCTCGACGCGTTCGCCCGAATCGGCGCGGCCTGAACCGGCCTCGCACCGTCGCGGCCTCGCGGGCCGATCGAGCGTGCAAGACTG
>JAHDHM010000221.1:0-1354 GCA_020631315.1 Acidimicrobiales bacterium | reverse complement strand
CGAGGAGGATGCCATGGACAGCACCAGGAACGAACAACTTCGAGCCGCCATCGCATCGATCCCTCGCATCGCCGAACGCCCGGCGCAATGGGTTGCGGCCGCGCCCAGTCGGGTCCTCCACGGCGGCATCGGTGCCGCGTGGCTCGCCTTCCTGTGGATGCTCGGCATCTTCACCCCGTCCGGCGGCGGCGGTTCCGTCGACCTGTCCTTCGTCGACTCGCTCGCCCTGGCCATGTTCCTCGTGACGCTCGCAGGCATCTTCACCGTCGTGGCGTTCGCCATCTCCAACAGCATGGCAACCGCACCCGTCTCGGTGGTCTGCGGGCTGGCCGTGATCATCGTCGCCGCCATGTGCGGGTTCTCGGGTCACCCCGCCAGCGCGTGGGGACCCGACGCCGTACTCGCAGCGGGCCTCGTCGCCGTCAGCCTCTTCGTGATGGGTCGCCGAGCCGCCTGAGCGGCGGCTCAATTCCGCGACTGGCGGAGGAGTTCCTCGAACTTCGCCTGCTGACGGTCGCGCCACGTGTCCTCGATCATTGCGGCGATCACGACGAGCGGCATGAAGACGCTGAGCGTCACCGCCCAGGCGACGACCTCCGGCGACTCATCGAACGAGACGTAGTCGAGCGGACGGTTCGCCCACCGAACCGCGTACCAGACCGTCGCCAGAACGAAGACGGCCACCATCCGGCGACGCCACCCGATGTGGCTCGCAGCGCGGGACACACCGAGCATTCCGAGCGTGACGAGCGCGAGGCCGATCCAGCTGCCGATCGAGTCGATGAGCACAAATTCTCCGTCCCAGCCCAGCGCAACGGCGAAGGCCACGCCGCACACGAGCGGCACGAGAAGGAGCGAGGCGAACTGCCGGATCCAGCGCATGGGCCGAGTGTGGCACCACGATGTCGGCCCCGAACAGGGTCAGGCGACCCGTCTTGCTCACTCACACTTGCGGATGATCGGCGATCGGACACAGGTGTCCGTTCCGCGGCCGCCGTTGATGCGGTCGTCGGCGCCCACGCCGTCGATCATGTCGTTGCCACCACCGCCGTAGAGCCGGTCGATCCACCAGCCGCCGGTCAGCGTGTCGTTGCCGCGACCGCCCATCAGCACGTTGTAGTCCTGGGTGGAGTACAGATCGTCGTCGCCTGCGCCGCCGCGGACGGCGTCGTTGCCTGCGTCGCCGTGGAGCTCGTCGTCGCCGCGTTGACCGTCGATGAAGTCCTTCCCGGCGCCGCCGTGCACCACGTCGGCACCGGGTCCGGCGAACACCTCGTCATCCCCGGCACCCGCGTCGATTCGATCCGCACCCTTGCCGCCGCAGATGACGTCGTTGCCGCCGAGCCCATCGATG
>JAHDHM010000220.1 GCA_020631315.1 Acidimicrobiales bacterium | reverse complement strand
CGCCGACAACGACGACGACCTCGACACCTGGTTCCGAGCCGGCGGCCACCCGGAGGAGGCGACGCACCTGCGAGAGGTCGTCGACGAGCTGCTGCCCGGCGTCGCCGTTCGGTCGACGTTCCACCAACCGTGCGTGACCACCTGGACCGACAACGGCGTGCCCTACATCGGTCACCTCGACGAGGGCCTCGTCGTCGCCGTCGGCGGCAACGGTGGCGCGGCGAAGTCATGTGACGAATGGGGCCGCCTCGCCGCCGAGGTCGTGCGCACCGGCTCGACCAACGATCCGGACTTCACCGACGACGCGCTCCGTCCACACTTCGGCGACAGCGCGCCGCGTGAGAAGGGCCGCTACTGACCCTGCGTGCGGCCTGATCGACCGTGCACCCTCGTCAGAGCACCTCGTCGAGCGCGTCGACGATGCGCTCGACGTCGCCCACCGAGTTGTAGTGCACCAGCGAGATGCGCACGACTCCGTCCTCGCCGATACCCATCGCGTCGGCGAGTCGCTTCGCGTAGAAGTGTCCCGAGTTCACACCGATGCCTCGGTTCGCCAGATGGCCCACCACGGCGCTCGGCGTGACGCCATCGGGGACGAAGGCCACAGTCGGAGCTCGGACGGAGTGATCAGCCGATGGTGAGCCGACGATGCGAACGTCGGCGTCGCGCAGGTGGCGCATCAACGGGTCGAGCAGGGTCTGCTCGTGCTCAGCGAACAGCTCCATCACCGAACGGACCCGCTCCGGCAACGCACCGTCGGCGAGACCGTGATGGCGATGCACCTCCTCGTAGTAGTCCACGATGCCCGCAGCAGCCGCCACCTCGGCGTGGTTCGGCCCGGCCGGAGTGAGGCGCTTCGAGGGTTGGTCGGCGTTGAACCAGTGCCCCTGATTGGTGAGCGCGTCGAGCACCGAGCGGCGCACGTACATGGCGCCGAGATGCGGGCCGTAGGTCTTGTACGTCGAATAGAAGTACAGATCGCAGTCGAGCGCTCGGACGTCGAGGGGCGCGTGAGGTGCGTAGCTGACGCCGTCGACGGCGAGCAGTGCGCCGGCCGCGTGCACCTTCGCGGCGATCTCGGCGATCGGGTTGATCGTCGCCGCCAGGTTCGATGCATGGGTCACGCACACGAGCTTCGTGCGGTCGGTCAACAGCGCGTCGAGATCGGCGACGTCGAGCAGGCCCGACTCCGGGTCCACCTGCCACTCGTCGAACTCGATGCCCGACTCCGCCAGCCGGCGCCACGGTCCGATGTTGGCCTCGTGGTCCTGGTTCGTGACGACGACCCGGTCGCCCGCCTCCATCAGACCTCGCAGACCCATCGCGGCCACGTAGGTGTTCTGTGTCGTCGACGGCCCGAGGGCGAACTCGTCCGCGTCGCAGCCGAGCGTCGCCGGCAACAGTGAGATGCCACGGTCCATCGCCTCACCGGCTGCCTTCGCCGGCCCGGCAGGGCCGTACGGCTGCACCTTCGAGGCGACGTAGAAGTCGGTCAGAAGGTCGATGACCTGACGGGGGACGTAACTGCCGCCGGCGTTCTCGGCGTGAACCCAGTCCTTCGTGTCGGGATGGGCGAACACCGGGAACTGGCTGCGGACGAAGTCGAGATCGAGCACCTCGGCAGCGTAACCAGGCGTCAGGTGCCGGTACCGTTGTCGACCGTGGAGAACCGTCTGTGCTCACTCGGCGACTTCGCCTGGGACGTCCTCATCCGAACCAACCAGGAGCTGCTCAAGGGCGGCGACACCTTCGGCGAGGTCATGCTCATGCCGGGCGGCAGCGCCGCGAACGTCGCCGTCTGGGCCTCACGCTGTGGCATGCCGACCACCTTCGTCGGCAAGATCGGCCGCGACCGCATGGGCCAGATGGCCGTCGAGAACCTCGACAAGGAGGGCGTGCACGCACACCTCATCTCGAGCGACGCCCACCTCACCGGCAGCGTCGCCGTGTTCGTCGACCACACCGGCGAACGGTCGATGGTCTCGGGTCACGGTGCCGACTTCTTCCTGCTGCCGTCGGAGCTCCCGGTACCGGTGATCACGGGCGCCAGCCACCTGCACCTGACCGCCTGGTCGTTCTTCACGGACCCGCCCCGATCCGCCTCACGGCGCGCCGCCAAGTTGGCCCAGGACGCAGGGGCCACCCTCTCGTTCGACCCCAGCAGTTTCCAGATGCTCGGCGACATGGGCGTCGACACCTTCCTCGACGTGACCAGCGACCTCGGCATCGACGTGTTCCTCCCCAACAAGGAGGAAGGCGCGACCCTCACCGGCGAGACCGAGCCGCAGCGGATCGCCGCAGCGCTCGCCGACATGTACCCGGGCGCACTGATCATGTTGAAGCTCGACGCCGACGGTGCGCTGGTCTACGAGGACGGCGAGGCCACGCACATCCCGCCGGCCACGAACAACCTCGTCGATGCCACGGGCGCAGGTGACTCCTTCGCCGGCAGCTTCCTCGCCAAGTACCTGAGCGGCTCCACCGCGGTCGAGGCAGCGACCTACGCGACGTCGATCGCCGCATGGGTCATCGAGCACCCCGGCGCTCGACCGGCCATCGGCCCGCAGCTCGCCAAGCTGCTCTGACGACGGTTCAGACCGGATCCATGCCGAAGTCGGCGTAGGTCGACAGGGGCAGGAACGGGATACCGCGGCGTTCCAGCTCCGCACCGGCCTCGTCACCGCGTGCCAGCAGCGTCGACGCTGCCACCACGGTCGCGCCCGTCGCTTCGATCACGTCGATGGCCTTGAACATCGACCCGCCGGTCGACACCACGTCCTCGACGACGAGGACCTTCACACCCTCGCCGACGTGTGCGCCCTCGATCTGCTGGCCGGTGCCGCGGTCCTTGGGCTCCTTGCGCACGAAGAACCACTCGCCGTCCGCCGCGTAGGCGACCCCGACAGCCAGATGATCGGCACCGAGGGTGAGCCCACCGGCCGCGTCGAACTCGATGCCCGCTGCTGCGGCGAGGTCGACGATCGCCTCGCATGCGACGCGCAGGTCGGCGGCACGAGACAGACCCGCCTTGCCGTCGACGAAGTGGCGGGACATGCGACCCGACGCGAGCTGGATGGGTTCGTCGAACTCACGGACCGCCTTGGCCCGCAGGATCTCGATCGCCTCGACGACCGAGGCCGGTCGTTCGCTCATCTGACCGATCACCCCGCCAGTGCCATGCCGGCGTAGAGCGCCACGCCGTTGGCCATCGCGGACTCGTCGACGCGCATCAGGTTCGAGTGGTTGGGCGCTGCGGTGCGCGGGTCGAGGTCGGGCGGGCAGACGCCCAGCACGGCCATGGCGCCCGGAACGTGCTGGAGCACGTAGGAGAAGTCCTCGGCACCCATGACCGCACGTGGCATGTCGCGGTACAGCTCCTCGCCGACGATCGACCGAGCGACGTCGCCGACGAGTGCCGCCTGCTCCATGTGGTTCACGGTCACCGGGTAGCCCGGGGTGATCTTGGTCTCGCACGAGCAGCCGTGAGCGGCTGCGGTGCCCTCGGCGACGCGAGCGATGTTGGCCTTGAGGGTCGCCCGGGTTTCCTCGTCATGGGAGCGGATGGTGCCCTCCATCCAGGCCTTGGGCGGGATGACGTTGTTGGTGGTGCCGGCCTCGACGTGAGCGACGGTCACCAGGCCGGATCGCGTCGCCTCGATCGAACGACCGACCATCGTGTGCAGTCCGGTGATCGTCGCTGCGGCGGCGGGGATCGGATCGGCGCAGGCGTGCGGTGCGGACGCGTGCCCGCCCCTGCCGTTGATCGTGATCTCGAACTTGTCGGCGCTGGCGAGCAATGCACCACCACGCGTGGCGATGAGGCCCGACGGTTGGTTCGTGAAGACGTGGATGGCGAACGCCCGGTCGACACCCTCGAGCACGCCTTCCCGGATCATGTACTCGGCGCCGCCGTAGCCCTCTTCGCCGGGCTGGAACATGAAGCGGACCTTGCCGGTCAGCTGGTCCTTGTTGTCAGCGAGCAGCTTCGCAGCGCTCACCAGCATCGACACGTGGGTGTCGTGACCGCAGGCGTGCATCTTGCCGTCGTGCTGTGACTTGAACGGCAGGTCGGCGTCTTCCTGCAGCGGCAGCGCGTCCATGTCGCCGCGCAGCAGGACCGTCGGTCCGGGACGGCCCGTGTCGAGATCGGCGACCACCGACGTGGTCGAACGCCCGAGGGTGATGTCGAGCCCGAGGCCGGTCAACGCCTCGGTGATCTTGCTCTGCGTGCGTGGCAGGTCGAGTCCGAGCTCCGGGTCGGCGTGGATGGCACGTCGCAACTCGATCGTGTCGGGATCGAGTCCCCTCGCTGCGTCGAGGAGATCAGGGCCGAGGTCGTGCGTCGTCGTCATGCCACGACACTGCCATCCACGCTCACGAGTGGGCAACCACCCCGCCATGGGGAAGCAGCACGTCTACGGTCGACGTCCATGTGGAACACAGCCTCCGTCGACGTGGCGGCATCGGACGTGTCGGTCGAGCGCCTGGGCGAGATCTTCGGGGACGTCGGTGCAGCCGTGAGCACCGTCGGCGGCCGGGCCCGCAACGGCAAGCTGCAGTCCGAGAACGGGTGGCGCCTCGCGACGAGATGCGACGACGAGCCGATGGAACGCCATCTCGCCCGGCTGTGGGAGGTCATTCGACAGAGCTGCCCGTCTGGCGTCGGCATCGAGCTCGATGCCGTCGTGGTGACCCTGTCCACGTGGGCGGCGGGCGCCGACGACCGGCAACGCACCGTCCTCGACCCCGACTGGATCGAGTGGCTCGATGCCAGCGGCGGTTGGCTCGAGCACGAACACCTCGGCCTCGGTCCACCACCGTCGTTTCGCTTCGCCCCCGACGGCTGCATCGACACCGGCGGCGCCTGAACGGCGGCTGCGCTTCGAGCCTTCACTCGCGGTGTCCGAGTCCCGAACGCCCGGCTGGGATCGACTACTGTCTGCGCTCGATGAGGCGACGTAACGGGAATGCGCTCACTCGCAACGAGGAGCAGGTGCTGCTGACCGCCGTGCAGCTGTTGGCTGACGGCGTGAGCTCGTTCCACGGCTACCCGCTGGCCCAGGCGATGCGTGGCGGCTCGCAGATGAACTACGCCACCCTCTACCGCTGTCTCGATCGGCTCGAGCAGCGCGGGTACCTGTCGTCTGACTGGAAGGTGCCGCAGGACAGCGCCCAAGCACGACGCGTCTACGAGGTCACCGGCGCCGGCATCTCGCATGCCGCGACGATCGAGACCGACGAGCGCGACAGCGTCCTACGCATCTCCGATCTCGGCACCTGAGCGATCGCTCAGGAGCTCATGGCGTCCGACACGCCTCGGCCCATGGCCTTCATCAGCTCACGCCCCTGCGACGTGAGCGTGAACAGCACCACCGGACCGGACTCCTCGTCGCGCTCCAGTGTGGTGCCGGCGATCAGGCCGGCCGTCTCGAGGCACGCCAGATCGGCGACATCGCGGTCGAACCCGAGCCGGACCAGCAGACCGACCGGACCAGCAGCGATCTCGAGGATCTCGGCCGACGTGGACACGTCGTCGCGCAGCTCGGTCCGATCCGTACGTCGAGGATCGTGCTCGGTGTCCACTGACTGCCTCCGGTTGGTGCGGGCCGCATGTGACGGTACAACTGATCGCACTTAGATGAGCGCACCCTCCCCGATCTCCCCGTCGCCGGCTCCACGGCACCCTCGCGCGGTCGTCGCGCTGCGAGCGATGGCGCTCTCGGGCCTGCCTGCCGACGAGCGTCTCGCCATCGAGCGACGGTGGATCGATCACGTCGACGACGCACTCGCTGCCGGCGTCCCACGAACGAGAGTGACGACCGAGACGCTGCGCGCCGTCGTGTCGCACACGGTGCACAAGAGCCTGCGCGATCCGCTGCTCGTGCCGCCGTCGTTCGCGATGTTCACCCAGTGTCTCGGCGTGTTGATCGTCGCTTGGGCCGTCGTCGCGGTGAGCGCCGTCTCCGCAGTCGGCACGGTGCTGTGGGTGATCGGTGGCTGCGCAACCGCGGTCGTCGCGCTGCATGACGCGCTCCGACGACGTACGCAGCTCCTCGTCGGCGCCCACGTCGTCGGGCTGGTGGGCTGCGGCGTGATGGCAGCCGCCGTCCAGGGCAACGGCATCGATGCATGGGCGATGCGGCTCGGCCTCGTGAACTTCGTCCTGCTCTCCACCCTGGGGCTCACGGAGTGGCTGCTCACGTCGGCTGGCCGTGCGCCTGCTGCCTGGTTCGGGGTCGCCCTCCGGATCGTCCTGTTCAGTTCGGCGAACCTGCTGGCGTTCGGCGTCGCCGTCGCTGCAGCCGGACAAGGCCGCTGGGCGCTGTCGGTCGGCTCGGTGCTGCTGAGCGCGGCCGCGGTCTTCGGCAGCGTGTCGGT
>JAHDHM010000219.1 GCA_020631315.1 Acidimicrobiales bacterium | reverse complement strand
CGACCGGGACCGAGCCGGCCTCGACGATCGCGAACGTCGTGCCGTTGTGGCCGATGACGTTCGTGTTGGGCGAGCCGAGCCACTTCGCACCGTCGAACGGGTCGGCTGGCGTGGGTTCGTCCAGCAGTGCGTAGGTCTCCTGGCCACGCACGAAGCGGTTGCGGTACCACTCGGCCTTGCCGTCGCGCAGTCGCAGACCGTGGACCATGCCGTTGCCGGTGAACCAGTGGTAGGTCGCCGGGTCGTTCTCGCTGACCGGGTTGGGGCCGTTGCGGATGTAACGACCGTCGAGCTCGGCGGGAAGCTCGCCGTGGACCGGGAGGTCGAACGCGGTGACCTCGTCGCGGACCGGTCCGAAGTTGCCGACCAGATACGGGTTCTCGACAGCGGGCATGGCGTGCTCTCCCTCGTGGCGTGTGGCCATCATGACGATGTCCTCTTGTCACTGTCAAGATATTCTTGTCGTTGTCAAGACGTGTCGGTCGGCGTTGTGAGCGCCGAGTTCGTTCGCCGCTGCTCGCCTGAACGTCCCATCCGGTCCGTAGCGTCGGCGCTGTGCTGCTCGCTCGCCCGTGCCCCGGTTGCCTGGCCCGCACCGGCTACCCGTGCGCAGAGTGCTGCGCCGAGCTCGACGCCGCGGAGGCGCCTCGGCGCGGGGTCGCCCGCTCGATCGCAGGGCTCGTCGAGTACTCAGGTGTGGCGCGTCCGATGGTCGTCGAGGCCAAGCAGCCGTGGGGTCGTTCGATGATCGGCTGGTGGGCCGGTGGTCTGGCGGCGATCTGCCCGGACGAGGTCGACGTGGTCACCTGGGTGCCGGCCTCGGGGGAGGGCAGGGCTGCACGCGGTCACGACCACGGCCGGTTGCTCGCCCGCTCGACGGCGCAGCTGTTGGGTCGTCCGACCCGCCGCCTCCTGCGGCGTCGAGGCGGGACGGCTCAGCACCAGCGCTCTCGTCTCGAGCGTCTCGACTTCGCCGAGCTGCGGGCGGTTGGCCGCCCGCAGGGCCGTCGGATCCTCCTGGTCGATGACGTCCACACGACCGGCTCCAGCGTTCAGGCGGCCGCAGCAGTACTGCTCGACGCAGGTGCACGCAGCGTGGACGTCCGGGTGCTCGCCGTGGTGCCGGGCTGATGCACGCGGTATGATCTAGGTCACACAACTGAAGAAGGGACTCTGTCTGTGGATGTGACGATCTCGGGACGCAATGTCGATGTACCGGCCGATGTGCAGGACGCGGTGCGAGCGAAGATCGGAAACCTGGACAGATTCATACACGGCCTCGACCGGGCGGCCGTCGTCTTCAGGGAAGAGAAGAATCCTCGGATCTCCGACAAGGAGCAGATCGAGGTGACGCTCGAAGGCCACGGCCATCACGTGCGCTGCAAGGTCAGTGGTGTCGACCAGCATCAGGCGGTCGACCTCGCGGTCTCGAAGCTCGAGAAGCAGCTCCGCAAGGTCAAGACCAAGACCGAGCGCCGCCGCCGTGGTGCGAGCCGCGACAACAAGGTCGCCGAGCCGGTGCCGGTGGTCGACGCCATTGCGCTCGATGAAGCGGACGACGACGTGGAGATGCCGGCCGCCGAGCTGACGCCGGTCGAGATCGTGCGTCGCAAGTCGTTCGAGTTGATGGAGATGACCCCGGAGGCCGCGGCGGTGCGGATGCAGCTGCTCGACCACCCGTTCTTCTTGTTCCGCAACGTCGAGACCGGCCGCAGCGCCGTGCTCTACGAACGAGACGACCACTCCCTCGGCCTGATCGACGAAGCGGTGTAGCTGTTTCCTGAGCGTTCGCCGAAGGCGAAGGCGGTGAGCGAGCTTGCGAGCGGCTCGCAGCGGCTTCGCGCCACTTCGTGGCCCTCAGCTCGCTGATTGAGGCATTTCAGCTCGGCCCGACGGACCGAGCCGAGGACCAGCACAGCCTGTCCCTGCATCTCGGGGGCGCGCCGATACCCTTGGCCGGATGTCGATCTTCTCGAAGGTCCTCCGCGCTGGCGAGGGCCGAAAGCTGCGAGCGCTCCAGGGCCTGGTGCCCGACATCGATGCGCTCGAGTCACAGATGCAGGCGCTGTCCGACGACGGACTGCGTGCCAAGACCGCCGAGTTCCGGAGCCGCCTCGAGTGAGACCCTCGACGACCTCCTGATCGTTCGCCGTCGTGCGCGAGGCCGGTGTCCGGGTGCTCGGTCAGCGCCACTATCCGGTGCAGCTCATGGGCGGCGCCGCGCTCCACTTCGGTTGGGTCGCGGAGATGAAGACCGGCGAGGGCAAGACCCTCGTCTCCACCCTGCCCGTCTACCTCAACGGTCTGTCGGGCAAGGGCGTCCACGTCATCTCGGTGAACGACTACCTCGTCACCCGTGACTCGGAGTGGATGGGTCAGCTGCACAAGTTCCTCGGCCTGTCCGTGGGTCTCGTGATCCCCGGTCGCGACAGCGCCGACCACAAGCGGGCGCAGTACGCCTGCGACATCACCTACGGCACGAACAACGAGTTCGGCTTCGACTACCTGCGCGACAACATGGCCCAGAGCCGTGCTGCGCAGGTGCAGCGTGGCCACAACTTCGCGATCGTCGACGAGATCGACTCGATCCTCATCGACGAGGCCCGTACGCCGCTCATCATCTCGGGCCGCATGGCCGACGCGGCCAAGCTCTACGTGACCTTCGCCGACATCGCCCAGCACCTGCGTCGCGACGTCGACTACGAGGTCGACGAGGAGAAGCGCAACGTCGCCGTCCTCGAGCCGGGCATCGAGAAGGTCGAGCAGCGACTCGGCGTCGACAACCTGTACGACCAGGTCTCGTCGAACCTCGTCCATCAGATGAACGCGGCGCTCCGGGCCAAGGAGCTGTACCGCCGCGACAAGGACTACGTCGTCGAAGGCGGCGAGGTGAAGATCGTCGACGAGTTCACTGGCCGCATCCTCGACGGTCGCCGCTGGAGCGAGGGTCTCCACCAGGCGGTCGAGGCCAAGGAGGGGGTGAAGATCAAGGAGGAGAACCAGACGCTTGCCACCATCACCCTCCAGAACTACTTCCGCCTCTACGACAAGTTGTCGGGGATGACCGGTACCGCCACCACCGAGGCGGCCGAGTTCTCGAACACCTACGGCATGGACGTCGTGCCGATCCCGACCAACCGCGACCTCGCTCGAATGGACCAGGGCGACCTGATCTTCAAGACCGAGCAGGGCAAGGTCGACGCGCTGGTCGACGACATCGTCGAGCGCCACGCCAAGGGCCAGCCGGTGCTCGTCGGCACGATCTCGGTCGCCAAGTCCGAGGAGCTGTCGACGGCGCTCAGCCGCCGCGGGGTCACCCACGAGGTGCTGAACGCCAAGCAGCACCACCGTGAGGCCGACATCATCGTCCAGGCCGGTCGCGTCGGTGCCGTGACCGTGGCCACGAACATGGCCGGTCGTGGCGTCGACATCCAGCTCGGCGGCAGCCCCGAGGGCATGGCCATCGCACGAGTGCGGGCCGAGAACCTCGACCCCGAGTCCGAAGAAGGACGCGCCCGCGTCGAAGAGCTCGCGCCGACGTTCGAGGCCGAATGCAAGGCCGAGGGTGAGCGGGTGCGTGAGCTCGGCGGCCTGTACGTGCTCGGTACCGAGCGCCACGACAGCCGACGCATCGACAACCAGCTGCGCGGTCGTTCCGGCCGTCAGGGCGACCCCGGCGAGAGCCGGTTCTACCTGTCGCTCGAAGACGAGCTGATGCGGCTGTTCGCCACCGGCGCCATGAACTGGGTGATGGGCAAGGCCCTGCCCGACGACGTGCCGATCGAGGCGAAGATGGTCACCAACGCCATCGAGCGGGCCCAGTCGACGGTCGAACAGCGCAACGCCGAGACCCGCAAGAACGTCCTCAAGTACGACGAGGTGATGAACGAGCAGCGCAAGGTCATCTACGCGCGCCGCGATCAGATCCTCGACGGCGCCGACCTTCGTGCCGAAGCGCTCGAGTACCTGGAGCAGGCGGTCGAGGCGATGGTCGCGACCCACTGCGTGTCCGACGTCGAGGAGGAGTGGGACCTCGAGGCCCTCGTCACCGAGGTCACCGCCACGTGGCCGACCGAGGTCACCGTCGAAGATCTCGCCCAACACACCCACGTGCGTGACGTGATCGACCACCTCGTCGAGGACGGCGAGAACCGCTACACCCAGCGTGAGGCCGAACTCGGTGAGACGACCATGCGAGAGGTCGAGCGTCAGGTGATGCTGCGCATCATCGACCAGCGCTGGCGTGAGCACCTCTACGAGATGGACTACCTCAAGGAGGGCATCAACCTCCGAGCCATGGGCCAACGCGATCCGCTGACCGAGTGGCAGCGTGAGGGCTTCGAGATGTTCGGCGAGATGATGGGCGCCGTCTCCCGCGACTTCGTCAAGTACGTGATGCACGTCCAGGTCGTCGTCAACGAACCGGCACCCAAGGCCACCGACGTGCAGGAGTCGGGTCCCGCCGACTCGACGGACCGGTCACCGGTCACCGCCGCAGCCTCGACCGCACTGCCGTCGGCGCCCAAGGAATCGAAGCAGCGGTCCCGGACGCCGGTCGTGAAGTCCGACGACGAGAAGATCGGCCGCAACGATCCGTGCCACTGTGGCAGCGGCAAGAAGTACAAGCAGTGCCACGGCAAGGCAGGCTGATCAGGTGAAGGACTACTCCGACGTCTTCGCCGAGCTGGAGCAACGTCTCCAGCAGGCGCAGGGCTATCTGCGGATCGACTACGCCCGCGATCGCGTGGTGCAGCTCGAGTCCGACGCGTCGCGCCCCGACCTGTGGGACGACCCGGAGCAGGCGCGCAAGGTCACCGGCGAGCTGCGTGAGCTGCAGGACGACATCGACACCTGCAACTCGCTCGCCGACGATCTGGAGAACGCCGAGGTACTGGCCGAACTGGCCGCCGAGGAAGGCGACGACAGCCAGGAAGCCGAGATCGACGCCATCGTGGTCGATCTGCGAGAGCGCCTCGACGCCGTCGAGCTGCGCTCGCTGCTCTCGGGCGACCACGACGACAAGGACGCGGTCTGCGACATCAACTCCGGTGCCGGTGGCACCGACGCCCAGGACTGGGCCGAGATGATGCTGCGGATGTACATCCGCTGGGCCGAGAAGAAGGGTTTCGACGTCGAGATCCTCGAGGTCACCGAAGGCCAGGAGGCGGGCATCTCGTCAGCCACCTTCGTGGTGCGCGGTCGCCACGCGTTCGGCTATCTGCAGGCCGAGCGCGGCGTCCATCGTCTCGTGCGCATCTCGCCGTTCGACGCGAACGCGCGTCGCCAGACCGCGTTCGCAGCACTCAAGGTCGTGCCCTTCTTCGAAGAAGCCTCCGACGAGGTGGAGATCGACGAGAAGGACCTGCGCATCGACACCTACCGCTCCTCGGGCGCCGGTGGTCAGCACGTCAACGTGACCGACTCGGCCGTGCGCATCACCCACATCCCGACCGGGATCGTGGCGGCGTGCCAGAACGAGCGAAGCCAGCATCAGAACAAGGACCGGGCGATGCAGATGCTCGCCGCCAAGCTGGCTGCGAAGCAGCGCGAAGAGCGTGAAGCAGAGATGGACGCGCTCGCCGGCGAGCAACGAGACGTCGGCTGGGGCAGTCAGATCCGGTCCTACGTGCTCGCGCCGTACCAGCAGGTGAAGGACCTCCGCTCGGGCCACGAGGTCGGCAACCCCGACAACGTCCTCGACGGCAGCCTCGACGACTTCATCGAGTCCTGGTTGCGCTGGAACCAGGAACAGCAACCGACGGCCTGATCGGTCGACAACTCCCTGAGTGATCCGATGCGGCGGGCTGCCGTCGCCGAACGAGGTCGCTGCCGTACTCTGGCCCACTGCGTGGCGGGCGCCTGCCCCCGAAAGTCGCGGAAGAACCCATGATCCGACTCGAAAGCGTCTCGAAGGTCTACACACCTGCGGGACGAGGCAACCAGCCGACGGCTGCGCTGAACGGCGTCAGCCTCGACATCGCCAAGGGCGAGTTCGTGTTCCTCGTCGGCGCGTCCGGTTCCGGCAAGTCGACCTTCCTGCGCCTGCTCACCAAACAGGAAGTGCCCGAAGGCGGGCGTATCTGGGTGGCCGGCAAGGAGATCAACGAGCTCTCTTCGTGGAAGGTGCCCTTCCTGCGTCGCAACATCGGGAGCATCTTCCAGGACTTCAAGCTCCTGCCGAACAAGACCGTCTACGAGAACGTCGCCTTCGCGCTCGAGGTCATCGGACGTCCCCGGAGCGTCATCTCGACACAGGTGCCCGCGATCCTCGACCTCGTGGGCCTCGCCTCGAAGACCGACAACTTTCCGCACGAACTGTCCGGCGGTGAGCAGCAGCGTGTCTCGATCGCCCGGGCGTTCGTGAACCGGCCGCTGATC
>JAHDHM010000218.1 GCA_020631315.1 Acidimicrobiales bacterium | reverse complement strand
GCGCTCGTAGCTCAATTGGATAGAGCATCTGACTACGGATCAGAAGGTTCGGGGTTCGAATCCCTGCGAGCGCGCTGAACGAGAGACCCCCGCTTCCGAGCGGGGGTCTCTTCGCGTTATCGCCCCTGTGGCCGCGAGCGGTTTCCTCAACTCCGGCCCGAAAGTTCCGTTGGAGAGGTGAGCCGGAATCCGCCGGCGATGCGATTGACGGAGACCCCGTGGGACGCACACCCGACCCAGAACGCAGGGAAGAGCTGCTCGACGACGTCGTGGCCTACCTGCTGGAGCACGGGATCCACCAGACCTCGCTGCGTCCGCTGGCCAAGGGCCTGGGCACCTCCACCTACACGTTCGTGTACCACTTCGGCTCGAAGGAAGAGCTCGTCGCCGAGGTGCTGGAGTCGATCGCCAACCGCCATGCGGCTGCGATCGAGACGATGAGCGCGCCGACACTCGACGGGTTCATCCACGCCTACTGGTCGTGGCACATCGAGACCGACCAGCTGCAGCAGGCACGGGTCGTCACCGATGCCCGGAGCCTCGTCCGTGTGGCCCCCGACCTGTACCGACCGTTCCTGCGGTCGATCCGAGCTGCGCTCGAGACGCGTCTGGCACGTGAACTCGAAGCCGACGGCCGTCAGGCCGAGGACGCTGCTGTTGTCGCGATGGCCATCGACGGTGCACTCGCCGACGCAGCCTTCGCCGAGGATCCGACGGTCGAGACCCTGTCGGTCACCCGGCTGCTCGAACGCGTCGCCTGAACGCCCGTCGGTCGGTGACCCCGCCGCCGATCAGGCGAACTGGATGATCGACGTCAGCGGCGCCAGCAGCGCGTCGGCCGGGTCGAGGATCTGCCCACCAGTGAGCCAGATCTTCGCGATCAGCATGCCGCTGACGACGCGCACCTCGTAGTCACGGGGTTCCTCCAACTCCACGACGATCTCGCCCTCGGCCGCGCTCGACGCCGCGCTCGCGATGCGCGCATCGAAGCTGGGGAGCTCGAGGTCGGCGACCTGCTCGTTCGGATACCTCATGGCGATCAAGGTGAACCGACCGTCGTCATCGATGCCGTCGCCGACGAGCAGCGCGTCGGGGCGGCGCATCAGGTTCTCGGTGCGTCGTTGCTCGCCGATGTCGGCGACGAAGGCGGCGACGGACGGGGTGATGACGGCGGTGAACAGCTGTTCTTCGTCGGCCACGGCAGCGAGGCTCACGAGTTCGTCGACGTCGGCGAGGCTCCGGTGTTCGCCGCTGATCGCGCCGAGCGCTTCGCTGACGCCGTCGTCGTATCGGCTCCAGATCAGGTGTTCGTCCTGGATGGCGAGCCTGCGGTGCTGACCGGTCGGGCGCGTCGGGCTGAAGCGGTCGAGGTCGAGGTCGAAGTCGATGCCCCATCGGTAGACGTCGGCTGAATCTTCGGTCCCGATCTCGAGCACTTCGTTCCAGATGAGGTCTGCGGTGACGGCTTCCTCGATCCGGGTGGTGTTCCAGCTGCCACTGGCGACCGTGAGCTCCCGCGCTCCCGTGCCCGCCGTGGCGATGCGGTCGATGTCTCGGTGGTCGAAGCCGAGCTCGGTGCGGACCTCGTAGGAGTAGGCGCTGCGGCCGAAGGCGCCGAGCGGTCCGGCGGGGACGATGCCCGTCTCCGCTGCGAGATCACCGAGGTAGTCGACGACCGCGCCGTCACCGTCGAGCTCGTTCGGTCGGTTGATGGAGGCGAGCGTCGAGGCTCGCTCGAGGTCGACCACCGTCACCGCCGCGTAGCGGGTGTTGGTGGTCTCGGGGATGGTCGAGAGCAAGCGGACCCAGCTGTCGGGTTCGGCGACGCTCCAGTCGCCGATCGGGCCACTCGCGTCGAGCGGTGGGCCTTCGGGATCGTCCAGGTAGGCCCGTTCGATGGAGGTGAACTCGTCGTCGCACTCTTCGAACGTCGGCGAGCTCACCGGATCGAAGTCGAACTCGAACTGACCGGTCTCGGGGTCGAGCACCGGTTCGGTGATGGGGACGCCTGCCTCGGTCATGCAGTTGACGACGTTGAAGACCGCGAGCTCGTAGTCGGCGAACGACACGGTCTCCTCACTGTCCGAACCGCCGGTGCTGCCGAGGCCGCCGTTCTCGCGGGGTGGCTCGCTGGTGCTCGACGTCGCCTCGGGCGGACTGACGATGCCGCACGAACTCGCGACGAGGCCGAGGGTGCACACGAGCGCGGCCACGCGACGACGAGAGGTCATGGAGGTGATGTCGGCAGCGAGCATTCTCGGGCAAGCCGCCGTCATCGAACGGGGCGTCGGCCGAACCGACGGGCGTCGGTAGGGTGCGCCCGGTGGACAGCGCCGCGGATCGTGATGCCGAGGTCATCGCCAGAGCGGTGGGCCTCGACCCACGTCGGCCATGGCCGGGTGTGCCGAGGGATCCCGTGGTCCGAGCCGCCGGTCTGACCTCGCTCGTCGGTGCCGACTGGGTCGAGGAGTGGGAGCTCGTGACCGATGCACCTGTCGAGGTCAGCTGTGTCGTCCTGGCGCCGGCGTCGCTGACGACGTCCGCCGATCCTGGTGTCGACCTCGCACGCCTCCGCGGCGTCGTCCCGGTCGGCGGTCACGTCGTGTCGGAGGAACCGGGCGTCGACAGCGTCGCCGAGCTCGAACCGCTCTTCGTCGACGGGGAGCGGGCGGCGCTGGCGTCCGTTGTACGCAGCGACGACGCCGACGGCCCGGGACTTGATCTGGCCGTCCTGTGGTTCTCGGGCCGTCCCGGCGACACGGCGGAGATCCGCGTCGAACGGGCCCGCGTGGTGCCGTTGTCGGCGGCAGAGCAGGACGCCATCGCCGCGGTCAACGGCTTCGACCTGGTCGCCAGATGGTCGGACTGGGCCGGCCGTCCCGCAGGCGACGGCTGGCGGATCAGCATCCACCGGCGGGTCAGCTGACCGTCGCACCCTGGAGAGGTTCCCGAGGTTTTTCTTGTCCGGCGGGAACCAACGACGACGGGACCATCGTCGAACCCTGCACACGACGATCCCGGAGGTTTCGTGATGCGCCGATTCGCACTCTTGTTCGCCGCCCTGGCACTGTTCGCCACGGCATGCTCGTCCGACGCGGACACCGCCGCGCCGTCGACCTCGACGCCCATCGCTGATGGCAATGTCGACGGCAGCGGCGACGGTGACGGCTCGACCGACGGCACCATCGACCTCGGTGAGGTGTCGCTGATCTCGGCGCTGCAGACCTTCGACTCGTGCCAGGCGTTCCTCGACCACGTGATCTCGAACGCCGTCGACTCCGTCGGGCCGTGGGGTCTCGGCGGTGGGTTCTACGGACCCATCGCCATGGAGGTCGACATGGCCGAGGCCGAGATGGCCACGGACGACAGCGCGTCCTCCGATGTCGCCGCGACCTCGGAGTCCGCAGCAGTGTCGCAGGGTGCCGACGCCCGGGAACAGGGTGTCGACTTCAGTGGCACGAACGTCCAGGAGATCGGGATCGACGAACCCGATCTCGTGAAGACCGACGGCTCGCGGATGCTGGTCATCGCGCAGCGTCAGCTGCATCTCGTCGACGTCACCGGAGCGGCGCCGGTGCTCGTGACGAGCGTGGCGATCCCCGAAGGTGTCTGGGTCTCCGACATGCTGTTCGACGGCGACCGCGCCCTGCTGCTCGCCGGTTCCGACACCTTCATGGTCGAGCCGCTCGCCGATGTGCGGTTCGGCGGCACGTCCTACGGCAGCGCCGTCTCGACACTCATCGAGGTCAACGTCAGTGACACCGCCCTGGAGTTCGGCCGTCAGCTCCACATGGACGGTTCGAACATCAGCGCCCGCATGATCGACGGCGTGGTCCGTCTCGTCGTGCAGTCCGGTCCCGTCGGCTTCCAGTGGGAGTATCCGCAGTACGGCGGCGAGGGCCTGGCAGCCCAGCGTGAAGCCCGTGACGCCGAAGACGACGCGACCGAGGCCAACCGTGAGCTCGTGCGCAACTCGACGGTCGCCAACTGGCTGCCGTACTACGTGCTGGAGTCAGCCGACGGCTCGACCATCAGCGAGGGCACGCTCGTCGACTGCGAGCAGGCGTACCACCCCGAGGAGTTCTCGGGCCTGAACATGCTCAACGTCGTGACCATCGACCTGCGTGGCGACGGCCTCGGCGCCCCCGACGCCAGCGCCGTGATGGCCGACGGCCAGACCGTCTACGCCAGCCAGACGTCCCTCTACGTCGCCACCAACAAGTGGATCGACTGGATCGAGTTCGAGCGTGCCGCCTCCGACGGTGAGGAGATGGAACTGCCGGATGTGTCGACGACCATCCACAAGTTCGACATCACCGACCCGACTCGCAGCGTCTACATCGCCTCGGGTTCGGTGCCGGGCACCACGCTGAACCAGTTCTCGCTGTCCGAGCTCGACGGCCGCCTGCGCATCGCGACGACCCGTGAGATCGGCTGGTGGGGTCGTGGCGACAACGAGTCCTCGAGCTCCCTGTTCGTCCTCGAGACGGTCGTCGGTGAGAACGGTCCGACCCTCGAGATCGTCGGCCAGGTCGACGACCTGGGTCGAGGCGAGCGCATCTTCGCCGTGCGCTACCTGGGTGACCTCGCCACCGTGGTGACGTTCCGTCAGACCGACCCGCTGTACACGATCGACCTGAGTGACCCGACGAACCCGACGGTGCTCGGCGAGCTGAAGATCAACGGCTACTCGGCCTATCTGCACCCGATCAGCGACACCCTCGTGCTCGGTGTCGGCCAGGACGCGACCGACGAGGGCCGCACCACCGGCTCGCAGGTGTCGCTGTTCGACATCTCCGACCTGTCGAACCCGACCCGGGTCGCCCAGTGGACGTTGCCGAACGCCTGGAGCGCGAGCGAGTGGGACGCCCGAGCGTTCCTGTACTGGCCCGCCGCTGATCTCGTCGTGATCCCGGTGAACCTCTGGGGCTACAACGACGAGACCGGTCAGGACGAGTCGTTCTTCGGTGCGATCGGCCTGCGGATCAGCGACAACAGCATCGTCGAGCTGGGCCGGATCACGATGGCCGAGCAGATCACGACCCGTGAGTGCTGGGGTGAGTTCGGTTGGTACTACGAGCGCATCGCCGAGGACGGCACCGTGCTCAGCCGTGAGGGCTACGACGAGAACGGCAACGAGATCACCGCCGAGGACCTGCCGGCCGCTGACATCGTCGAGCCGGTGGCGCCCGACCAGCCGGTCGAGGTCGAACCCGGCATGGAGTGCGTCACCTGGATCGAGTCCGACTGGATGAGCCAGATCTCTCGCACCGTCGTCGTCGGCGACCAGCTGCACGCCATCGCCGAGCGCGGCATCCTCACCGTCGACCTCGACACCTTCGTCGAGGAGTCGAAGCTGACGTTCCCGTCGACCGACGGCTTCGGCTGATCGAGACACACGACCGTTGGGTGAGCGGCCCGGGTGACCAGATGGTCGCCCGGGCCGTCGTCCGCTCAGCGACAGCTCGTTCGGGTCACTCGGAGGTCGTCGTGGTTCAATGAGCGGCGATGCGAGTCGGTCTGTCCCTGTCGTCGTCCCATGCCGTCACGGACCCTGCGGAGGGTGCGGCGACGATGATCGAACGGGCTGCGGCGGGTGCTGCGGCCGGTCTCGACTTCCTGACGGTCGGCGACCAGCACTCGACGCCCACGCCGTACTTCCAGAACACGCCGATGCTCGGCCGTCTCGCTGCCGAGTGGCCGGACGACCCGGATCGACAGATCGGCTGCCTGTTCCTCCTGCCGCTGTGGCACCCGGTCCTGGCTGCCGAGCAGATCGCGACGCTCGCCTCATTGCATCCGGGTCGGTTCATCATCCAGACCGGCGCCGGTCGAGGCGAGGCCCGGTTCGCGGCGATGGGACGCCGACTCAGCCGTCGAGGCCGTGATGTCGAGGAGTCCGTGCGTCTGATCCGGGGCCTGCTCGACGGCGAGACGATGAGCAGTGAACGGTTCGGTCTCGACGGGGCCCAGGTCGCGCCCGCTGTGGCTCAGCCGCCCGAGTGGTGGTTCGGCGGGCACAGCGATGCTGCGCTCGACAGGGCAGCCCGTCTCGGCGGGTCCCTGTACCTCGGGCCCACGTCGTTGTCGGCTGCCGCTGACGCGATCGAACGCCATCGCCGAGCGTGCGATCGGCACGGTCACGAGCCCGAACGTGTCGTCGCCCGCATCGATCTGCTCGTGGCCGACAGCAACCAGGAGGCCGACGTGATCGCCGACGCGATCGTGGCCGGCGGCTATCGCGGCATGTCGAGGGACGACATCGTCGCCGGTGACGTCGACCGTGTCGCGGAGGTCGTCGAGCGTTACCGCCCGCTCGGCGTGACCGACGTCGCCATCCGCCAGATCAGTGCTCCACGACCTGTGGCGCTGCGATCCGTGGAGTTGCTGGGCAGCGTGCGGGCTGCGGTCGCATGATCG
>JAHDHM010000217.1 GCA_020631315.1 Acidimicrobiales bacterium | reverse complement strand
GCGCCCGCACGCAACAGTGCGGTCGACATGGCGCCCGAACCGACACCGCTCTCCAGCACCCGGGCGCCGGGGAAGATGTCGGCGTGGATCAGGATCGGCCCGATGTCCTTCGGGTAGATGACCTGAGCACCTCGGGGCATCTTCAGCACGTGGTCGACCAGCGTGGGTCGCAACGCCAGGAACTTGGCGTTGCTCTGTGTCCGGAACTCCGAACCCTCGGGCTGGCCGATCATGTCGTCGTGCGGGATCAACCCGGCATGACTGTGGAAGCTGTCGCCCTCGGCGAGACGCACGAGATAGCGACGCTGCTTGGAATCGATGAGCAGGATGCGTTCACCGGCCGACAGCACCGACCGGTCGAGCGACGGGTCGGTGGTCACCCGGCCGGTCGACCCTTGCGATCCTCGAGCAGGTGACGGACGTTGATCGTCTCCCCGGGCTTCAGGATCTCGGAGTACACGACCTCGCGCTTGCGTTCGCCGAGGCGACCGACGAGTCGCACACCGCTGACCACGAGACCAGCAGCCAGCCACAGGCCGTTGCCACCGGCGCCGCGGCGCATGCCGGTCTCGCCCAGGCGCTTGATCTGCTTGGCGCCCTGCTTGGCGACGATCCGGGTGACGGCGCTCATGTCAGACCCGGACGATCTCGACGACCGTCGTCTTCTTCTGGCCCTTGGAGCGGCCCATGAGGAAGAAGATGATCAGCAACAGCGTGACGAGCGCGGCGCCGCCGGCGGCAGCGGCCTTGGTCATCGTCTGTGCGGTCTCGTTCACGTCGCCGGTCAGCTGACGGAACTGGGCCTCGATGTCGTCACGCGAGATCTTCTGGACGACCTCGGTGTCGTCGGCTGCCTTCTTCTTGCTCATGCTTCACCGCCGTCGGGGTCGTTCATGATGGCTCGCACCGCGAGACCGATGATCAGCGCGGCGCCGAACACCATGATGAAGTACGGCGCCCACGACCAGTTGCCGGTCAGTGCGGTGCCCGTCTGCGTCTGCAGGGCACGGAGCCCGGCCATGACCAGCAGGAAGCAGCCGGTCGCGACCATCACCGCACCGGCGACGCCGAACGCCACGTAGCGGCCGGCGCCCTTCAGCGGGCCGAGCGTCTCCTGCTTGGCGTAGTCCTGGAGCAGCGTCACCAACGCCTTGACGTCGCCGATCAGGCCGTCTTCTGCCTCGTTGTCCTTGGCCACCTTGCCTCCGCCATCGGTGAACGTGTCGGGTCAGCATGCCACGCGAGCGACACGGTTCCGTGCGATCAGTGCGAGTCTCGCAGATCGCAGCTCGAACGGGTCAGCGATCGGTGGCGTCGTCGTCGTGTTCGGGCGCCGGGTTGGTCTGCTCGGAGCTCCACTCGGCGACCGCTCGCTCGAGCGCGTCGTCGTCCTGGTCGTTGGCCCGGACGGACTCGAGCTCGTACTGGATGAGCTCTCGAGCACCCGCGAGCAGGCGAGTCAGCGTCTCGACTCGTTCGATGGGATCGTCGACGCCGAGCACCTCGAACCGGTCATGGTCACCGATCGGTGCGAGCTCGCAGATGTTCCACGTCGCCTCGACCGGATCGTCCGAGATCTCGACCGTCGCCGACGCCACCTGCATGCCGACCTCGGAGCCGGCGGCCAGCGTCCGGCGCAGCAACACCGACAGTGCACCGACACGCTCCGCCAGCACGTCGAACGGGGAGCGATCCTCGTCGGCGTGCACGACCGGGACCGGATCGGTGTCCTCCAGCCACTGCACCACGTCGAACCGTTCGGTTCCGGTGCACAGCAGGCCCCACCGGCCGTCCTCGGAGCGAACTGCGTGGTCGATCTCGGCGAGGCAGCCGAGGTCGTGGCGCATCTCGCCACCACCGACCTCGAACCCACGGGCGATCAACGTGACGCCGAACGGCACGCCCTCGTCGACGCAGCGCTGGGCGAGCGCCCGGTAGCGCGGTTCGAACACGTGCAAGGGCAGCGTCATGCCCGGAACGAGCACGGTCCCCAACGGGAACATCGGAACTGCGCCATTGCGCGGACTGGCCACGGTACAAAGCTACGGAGCACGAGCCGGATCACACGAGCCTGAGGCCGACTTCTTCGTCCGACTTCGACGCGCCCGCGACCCAGCTCAGCCTGGTGTCCCCACGATCTCAGCCGGGAGCGAGCGCCTCGACGGCTCCGATGAGCTCCTCGATCGGCCCGCCGGCAGCGACGGCGACCAGTTGTTCCGCCAGCCGATCCTGGGCCTCGAGACCTTCTCGCGAGTTCAACGGCACGCCGTTCTGGAGTTGCACGAACGTCACCACGTTGCCGTCGAGCGTCTCGACGAAGCCTGCCAGCGCGTTCACGTTGTTCAGCAGACCCGTCTTCGCACGCATGCGTCCACCGACCTCGGACTCGCCGTAGCGATGTGCGAGCGTGCCCGTCTCGGCCGCCACGGCGAGACCGTCACCGAGCACCGACCGGGGCCCGAACTGGTCGAGCACCTCGGCCAGCACGTCACACGACACCAGGTTGCCTCGGTCCAGTCCCGAACCGTCCGTGACCGCCATCCCCGTGATGTCGATGCCTCGGCGAGCCAACGACTCGAGCACCACCGCCGCGCCGCCGTCGGTCGACCCGACGCCGTCTCGTCGGAAGCCGAGCTCCTTCAACAGCGACTCGGCCGTGTTGTTGTCGGACTCGCGCAGCATCTGCTGGACGATGACACCGACCGTGTCGCTCTCGAGCGAGGCCAGCAGCGCCAGCTCGTCGACGGCGTCGTCGACGGTCGATCGCCGCACTCCCCCGACGTCGATGCCCGCCGAACGCAACACGCTTCGCATGGTCGAGCCCGCATAGACGGCCGGGTCGTCGGCCTCGACGCGGCCCGGGTCCCATTGCGTGAAGCCGTCGTTGATCGTCAGCGCGCCGGCGGGGCCGGCGTTGTGCTGGTCGAAGTACCGCTCGGGCCAGGTCGTCACGTACCGGACCGCGTCGTAGCGGTCGTCGTGGACCACGAGCTCGCCGTCGATGCGCTGCACGCCTGCCGCAGCGAGCAGCTCGGGAAGCTGGTCGACCGCGGTCAGCACCTGCGGTTGGCGACGGTAGGAGTCGGCGTACCGCTGTTCGGCGAGCATCGGGTCGCCACCGCCGATGACGTGCAGGTCGCCGGCGACGACGCCCTCGACCGGAAGCGGACCGCGCAACTCGGTGACGAAGCGCTCGTCCGCGCCGACGACGTCGAGCACCGCGGCCGCGGTCAGGATCTTCTGCACCGAGGCGGGGATGAGCGCGTCGGTCGTGCCGGCGCGAGCGATCGTCTGGCCGTCGAGACGCACGACGATGCAGCCGGGGTCGGCGACGCCGAGCGCCGAGGCGAGCCGCGCTCCGGCTTCCTCGACCCGGGCCGACCGAACCGGTTCGGCCAGATCCGTACCGAGTCGGCGAGCGTCGAGCAGTCCACCTTCGAACTCGGGCGCGTCACCTGCAGCAGCGAGCGGGCGAACGGTGTCGCGGGCCGCTTCGACGTCGGCTGCGGCGGACCGTTCGCGGGCGTCGAGCAGACCCGGCACGGGCACCGCCACGAGCCCGATCACGATCAACGCCCCGATGGCGAGCACCACTCGTCGCAACACGGAGTCCGATGGTGCCAGCCTCGCGGCGCCGGGTGGGGTCAGTGTGCGATCAGTCGTGCTGACGTCTCAGGAGCTGGGCCAGCTCAGGAACGGTGCCGGACGTAGCGCCACATCGCGTCGAGCGACTCGACGGCACGGTTCGCCGATGCGTAGCAGAGACGTCCGCTGGCACGGACCGCCGCCGGCCCGGCGTTCGACGGATCAGCGACGGCGAGTTCGGTGGCCGTGAGGATCGGCTTGCCCAGCTCGGTCGAGATCTCGGCGGCCGCCGTGGCGAAGCGTGTGTCCTGACGCTCGTGGTACTCCACGATCCGCTCGAGCCCGTGGTCGGGGTGGTAGCCGCCGTTGCGCATCATCGCCGCCTGGTTCGACTGGATACCGAGCCCCAGGTAGACGATCGAGTCGATCGACGGGTGCTCCGCGATGATCCGCATGACGGTGGGGATCGTGTCGCGGGTCTCGCCGCCGGCCAGGTCGACCGGGTTGTTGCGACTCCACCGTGGCGGCAGGTGTTCGTCGATCGCGGCGAGCAGGTCGTCTGGCAGTTCGACGAGTTCGAGCGACGAACGATGAATCGCATCGGCCGTCACGACGCCCCAGCCGCCGGCCGTCGTCATGACGCAGGTGCGCGGCCCCTTCGGCAGCGGCTGCGTCGCGAACGACGCCGCGATCTCGTAGGCACTCTCGACGGTGGCTGCCCGCACGGCACCGGCCTGGCGGACCATCCCGTCGAACACGGCGTCATCAGCGGCGAGCGCACCGGTGTGGCTGGCCGCTGCCTTCGCGCCGCCCTCGGTCGCGCCGCCCTTCACGAGCACCAGCGGCATGCGCTCGGCGATCGAACGCACGCGGTCGTAGAACTCCCGACCGTCGGTGATCCCCTCGACGTACGCGAGGCCGACGTCGGTCGCCGGATCGTCGGCGTAGTGGTCGAGGTAGTCGGCCACCGTGACCTGTGCTGCGTTGCCGGCCGAGACCGCTCGGCTGATGCCGACACCCGTCGCGTTGGCGTAGTTCAGGAACGAGCTGACGAAGTTGCCGGACTGGCTCGCGACACCGATGCGACCGGCCGGCGGGTACGGGGCCACGATCTGGGCGCACAGCTGCGACGGGGTGCTGACGACACCCTGCCCGTTGGGACCGGCGATCAGCAGCTCGAGTTCGTCGGCGAGCGCCACGAGGTCACGCTGGGCGGCGATGCCCGCCTCGCCGGCCTCGCCGTAGCCCGCCGACGTCAGGAAGACCGCCTTGGCACCCTGCCGCGCCGCAGCCCGGAGGATGTCGGGGTTGGTCGAGGCAGGCGTGCAGACGAACACGAGATCGAACGAGCCGTGCGGCAGGTCGTCGAGCGACGGCACCGTGTCGATGCCGAGCACCGTCTCGCCCTGCAGGTTCGTCGCCATGACACGACCCTGGTAGCCCGACGCGAGCACGTTGTGGAGCGACACGAACCCGAACTTGCCGGGGTGCGTCGAGGCACCGGCGACCACGACGCCGGCGGGGTCGAAGAGCGCTCGGAAGTGCTCGGGACCGGGACGGAAGTCACTCATCAGTTCGCCTCCTCGGCGATCGTGGTCGACTCGGACGTCGAGTCGTCGAGGTCGTCCAGCTCCACGAGCGCGTCGACTGCGATCGGCACACCGTCGCTGACGATCAGAGGATTGAGGTCGGCCGATGCGATGCGTGGTTCTGCCTCGGCGGCAGCGGACAGGCCGAGCAGCACCGAGCGCAGAGCCGCACGATCCACCGCAGGCTCACCGCGGAACTCGCCGAGCAGTCGCTGTGTCGCCAGGTCGTCGATCATCTCGTCGGCGTCGCGTTCGGAGATCGGGACGAGCCGGAAGACGACGTCGCGAACGGCCTCGGCCAACACCCCTCCGACGCCGAGCATCACCGACATGCCGAACACCGGATCACGGTGCAGCCCGGCGATCAGCTCTCGGTTGCCCGACACCATGGGCGCCACGAGGACCCCGACATCGCCGTCTTCGGGCAGCGCCGCGGCGAGGAGTTCCTCGGCCGCACGTTCCACCGCAGCGGCGTCACCGAGACCGAGCCGGACCAGACCACGTTCGGTCTTGTGGGCGATCGCGTCGCCGCACAGCTTCGCCACGACCGGATAGCCCAGGCGCTCCGCTGCGCTGACGGCGCCGGCGACGTCGTCGGCGACCACCTCGGCGGCGACCGGCACGCCGTGACCGGCCAGCATGGTCTTCGAATCGGACTCCGAGAGCGTGCTCGTCGACGAGTTCGGTTGATCGTGGCTCATCGTCCCGACGCTACCGTTCGACGAGATGTCGTCCCGAAACCGCCCGACCCGTGCACAGCTGTCGCAGCAGGCGTCGATCAAAGCGCGCCAGGTGGTCACCCCCGACGGCGTCGTCGGGCCGTCGACCATCGAGATCCGCGACGGTCGCATCGCCCTGGTCCGACCCGCACACGGTCCGGTCCCCGACCGGACCATCGTGCCGGGCTTCGTCGACCTCCAGGTCAACGGCCTCGGCGGCGTCCACGTCGCCGACGCCGTCGACGACGACTGGGTGACGATCGGGCGTGACCTCGCCGCAGCCGGGGTGACCACGTGGCTGCCGACCGTCACGACCAGAGCGCTCGACGCCTATCCGGAGATCCTCTCCCGCATCTCCGCGATGCGGCACAGCAACGCCGACGTCGACACAGCACTCCCCTCGATCGGTGGCATCCACCTGGAGGGGCCGTTCCTCGGCGAGCGGCCGGGTGCCCACCCTGCCCATCACATCCGAGGCGTCGACCGTTCGTTCGTCGAGTCGCTGTCATCGGACGTGGCGTTGATGACCCGCCGAGCCGAAGCC
>JAHDHM010000216.1 GCA_020631315.1 Acidimicrobiales bacterium | reverse complement strand
GGGCGAAGGACGCCGTGCTCGGTGCCGACCTCGCCGGTGGCCACAACTTCTCCGTGTTCGACGCCGAAGGGTTCGGCTACTCGATCGAGGCGATGCCCAGCGCCCGGCCCTTCGATCGTCTCGAGGACGACGCGCTGGTGCACACGAACCACACGTTGACCGAGGAGACCACGAGCGTGCAGGGGCCGCGGGACGAACAGATGCAGGCGTCGTCGGTCCGCCGCCTCGAGGTGGCCAAGGAATTCCTCGACCGCACCGACCTCGAAGCCGAGGACATGATGGCACTCACGCGGGACCCCGAAGCGGTGTGCCAGGTCGCCGTCGATCCGTACCGGGTGGAGTCGTCCGGCGCGGTCGTGATGCGGCCCCGAACCCGCGAGTTCTGGGCGTGCTGGGGCCTTCCGAGCCACAACGAGTTCGAGAAGATTCCGTTCGCATGAGCGAACTCCGCTACGAACGAATCACCGTCGACCGGGCGGAGGAGTTGGCGGCGATCGAGCACAACGTCTTCACGACGATCGACGCAGACGACCTGTATGACGCGGATGGCGTCGCCAAGCTCGCGGCCAACTTCCCCGAGGGCAACTTCATGGTGCTCGACGGCGATCGTGCGATCGGTATGGGACTCGGTCTGCTCGTCGATTTCTCGCTCGACGCCCCGAACCACACGCTGTCGGAGATCGCCGGGGAGGACGGGGCGAGCGAGCACGACCACGGAAATCCCTGGTACTACGGCACGAGCATCGCCGTGTACCCCGAGTATCGGGGCCGGGGAATCGGTCGTCGCCTGTACGACCTCCGAAAGCAGTGCGTGCGGGATCTCGGCAAGCGCGGCATCGTCGCCGGCGGGGTTCTACCCGGGTACGTGGACCACAAGGCCGACATGTCGGCCGACACCTACATCCAACGGGTGAAGGCGGGTGAGCTCTACGACCCGACGCTCACCTTCCAGCTCGAGAACGGCTTCGAAGCGCATGGGGCGTTGCCCGACTACCTCGCCGACGAAACCGTCGGCAACAATTCCGTGCTCATCGTCTGGCACAACCCGGACCTTCGAGACACCTGATGGCGACCGACCCGAGTGCCGGGTATCGGGGCCTGTCCCTGTGGCTGGACACGTTCGAGGGCGACCTCGCCCCGCGCAACCCACTCACCCGGGACATCACGGCTGATGTCGCGATCATCGGCGGCGGATTCACCGGCCTGTGGACCGCCTACTACCTCGCCGGCCTTCAGCCGGACCTTCGCATCGTCGTGTTGGAGAAGGACATCTGCGGCTTCGGTGCGTCCGGTCGAAACGGTGGCTGGTGCGTCGGCGAACTCGTCGCCGGTGTCGACACGTATGCGGCGGGCAGCTCGCACGCAGAGGCGATGCGGCTCATGCGGTCGGTCTTCGCCACGGTCGACGAAGTCGGCCGGGTCACGCAAGAAGAGGGCATCGACTGCGGCTACGCAAAGGGCGGCACCGTCTACCTGGCCCGAAACGCGCCGCAGGAAAAGCGTCAGCGCGAGCTGATCGAAGCCGAACGTGCCCACGGATTCACCGAGGACGAGATGCGGCTGCTCACGGCCGACGAAGCGCGTGCGCGGGTCAACGCAACCGATGTTCGCAGCGGCATCCACTTCGCCGCAACCGCAGCGCTCGACCCGGCCCGACTCGTTCGTGGTCTCGCCGACGCCTGCCGTGCACGCGGCGTCGAGATCCACGAACGCACGCCGGTCATCGCAGTCGAGCCAGGGCGGGTCATCACCAGCCGAAGCACGGTGCGCGCGCCGATCGTCGTGCGGGGCACCGAGGGCTACACCCGAAACCTTCCTGGCCAGCGGCGGACCATGGTGCCGCTCTACTCGCTGATGATCGCCACCGAGCCGCTCGACGAATCCGTCTTCGACGAGATCGGCCTGCAGGGCCGACCCACGTTCGCCGACGGTCGGTATGCGGTCATCTACGGGCAACGGACCGAGGACAACCGGATCGCCTTTGGCGGGCGCGGGGTGCCGTACGTGTTCGGATCCCGGATCACACCGAAGATCGAACGTCACGAGCCCACACACAAAATGGTCGAGGAGACGCTCGTCGACCTTTTCCCTGCGCTCGCTGGGGCAAAGATCACCCACCGCTGGGGTGGTGTGCTCGGCGCGCCCCGCAACTTCACGCCATCGGTCAATTTCGATCGGACGACGGGCATGGCCGATGCCGGCGGCTACGTCGGAGAGGGCGTGGCGCCGTCCAACCTTGCCGGTGCAACGCTGGCCGACCTCATCGTCGGCGCCGAAACCGAACGGACGACCCTGCCGTGGGTGAACCGGCCATCGCGCAAGTGGGAGCCCGAACCACTGCGTTTCCTGGGTGTCTGGGGCACACGTCGCGTGATGTTCGGGGCGGACAGGAAAGAGTACGAGACCGACAAGGAATCGAAGGCTGGCCTGCTGGCCAGCAAACTGCTCTGACGCACCAATGCCGCGTGACATCGGGCCGCACGTCGTTTCCTGTGCCGCCACCTTGTAAACAGGAGGTCGTGACGGCCCCCACAACCGATCCTGACGACGTCATCATCGTCGGCAACTTTTCCGATGACCCCTTCGCGATCGACGTGGCATTCGCCTTCGGTCAGTCCGAGGACATCGCGGATCTCATCAGCATCAAGACCTTCGCCAACACGGAGTTCTGCCCCCGTTTCATCAACGACGAGCAGGACCTCAGCGCGATCGGCGACCAGCTCAACGGCCGAACGGTGGTGATCGTCAGCACGACGAACCGCATCATGAGCCGAAACAACCTGGCGATGCGCAACCTGCTGATCGCCCGGGCCGCGAAGGACAACGGCGCCGCCGCCGTGGTGCTCGTGGAGCCGGATCTCTTCTACAGCGCGCAGGACCGGGGCCCCGGTGTCGACCACGGCACGACCGCCTTCGAGCGCGACGAGGCGGATCGCAAGAAGTTCGACGGCCAGCCGTTCTCCGCACGGCTCTACGCCGAGATGCTGCACCTCGCGGGCGTGGACCGAGTCGTCACGGTGCACAATCACTCCACTTCCGTGCAGGCAGAGTTCACCCGCGTCTTCGAAGGCCGCTTCCACAACCTGATCCCGTACGACGTCTACGCCGACTACCTCCGCGAGTCCAACATCATCGAGTACGGCTCCACCGGCGAAGGGCTGGCGCTGTGCGCGCCGGACAAGGGCGCCCGGGACTTCGTGAAGGAAATGTTCAACCGGCTGAACCTGCCGCAGGCGAAATTCATCATGTTGGACAAGGAACGGTCGGGCGAGCGTGAAGTCGAGATCACCCTCCACCCAGATTCCGACATGACCTTCGACGAGATCCGTGGGCACGACATCGTGCTGTTCGACGACATGGTGCGGACCGGCTCCACGGTCGTCAGCTCGTGCGAGTTCATCCAGCAGGTGCAGCCGAAGCGGGTGGTCTTTGCCGTCACGCACTTCTACGCCAGCGACGAGGGCCGAGAGAAGATGGCCAACCCCGCCATCAACGAGATCCTCACGCTCAACACGCTTCCAACCGTGCTGAACCGGGACGTGCAGGGACGGTTGCGCAAGAAGATGGTCGTGCTGAAGATCGAGATCTGGCTGGCCCGGCGGCTGTGCGAGATCCTCGGCCTTCCGAGCCCGCACGATTCGGGCGAATACAAGATCGACATGTCCTCCAAGAACCCGCGGTTCAAGCGGAAGATCTGGTCGAACGAGCAGCTGGCCGACCTTCGGGACTGACGCGTCGAACTCGACGGAGCCTCGTCAGCCGGCGCGCAGCGCCATGCCGATGCCACCACTGAGGTTTCCGGCATGGCCGAGCCCGATGCGAGCCCACAGTTCGAGCTGGTTGTCGGGTCGAGGGGACACCTCGGGCGCCCACACGGCGTCGACGGTGAATCCAGCACGTTCGGCAACTGCGGCGAGCGTCGCCTCGGTGAAGTAGAAGACGTGTTGGGGCGTGAGGTTCGGCCATTCCGTGCCGAGTCGCACGAACTCCGTGGATGCGAGGTTCGGCACCGTCACCACCAGGGTTCCGCCGTCCTCGAGGACGTTGGTGCGAATCCCCGACAGGAAGCGGACCGGGTCATCGATGTGTTCGAGTACCGAGTTGAGCGTCGCCACCGGGTGGCGGCGGTCCAGCGGTTGCGTCACGTCGGCGACCCGTACATCCAGACCGAACGTCGACCGGGCGACTTCGACGAAGTTCGGGTCGATCTCCAGGCCGATGGCATCGATGTCGGCCGCGTGCAGCGCAAGTGTCGACGTGCCCATGCCACATCCGATGTCCACCACAGGCTCGGTTGGTTCGAGCGCAGCGGTGAGCTCGATGAGCTTGTCGTAGCGTCGTCGCAGCGTGTCCGGATTCGGTGAGCCGTCCTCGTTGAGGACGCCGCGCCGAATCAGTCGAGGGAGCATGGCCTCGGAATCGTCGGGCTCATAGCCCGAGTCCGTTTCATCCCGCGACGGTCGGGGGTTGAGGAACACGATCTCGCAGTCGTTGCACTGTGCGAGGCAGGCATCGCGATGCGCAAGCAACAGCGGCCGCCACCGCTCGTGCGCACAGACGGGGCATCGCCGAAGGATCGTCCAACCCCGGCGGGACGCGATCTCCCGAACGTCGTCCTTGCTGGCCCTCATGCGGGCGCGTGCCAGTCGGCCGTGACCTCGATGGGCCAGTCGGACGCAAACCACGCGGCGATCGTGGTGCGGATGGTCGAGTCGTCGGCGGCTCGCTCGGCCGTCACCCAGCTGCGAAAGCGACCCTGCCCGGGCCTCGCCGGATCGAAGGGGTACAGGTAGATGCAGCCGATGACGTCGTCGGTTCCGGCCGCCAGGATCGACCAGGTGAAACTCGTGCGTTCATCGAACTCTCGCAGGTGCATGTCCATGTCCTCGAGGTTCTCCGCAACCGTCATCGGCATCGGCCACGGATGACCCTCGAATCCGAGCGTTGCATGGATGTGGTCCATGCTGCTCGTCCAGGCGGTGTGGTCCCGCTCGTTGTGTTCGGGGCCGAGCGCCTCGAGCCGGAAGTGGTCGAACATCTTGATGCGGGGGACGTCGAAGTCCTCGGGAACGAATGCTGGCACCGGCACAGTCTGGTCCGTGTTCGCGCGGTTCGCAGCCACCACGTGGCCCACCACGACCGCCTCCGTGACGGTCCGGCCGGTGCCGGTCATCTCCCACCAGAGGTCCACGCCATCGGGGGTGCGAGCGAACATGCCCCAAGCCTCCCACATGCAACCCGCCGCAATCGTTGCAGTACGGTCTCTCCATGGGTGCACTTGTGATCACGATCATCGGCGACGACCGTGAAGGCCTCGTCGAGGCGGTTGCCGGGGCCATTGCCGACCACGACGGCAATTGGGAAAAGAGCCACATGGCCGAGCTGGCGGGCAAGTTCGCCGGCATCGTCCTGGCGACGATCCCTGACGCGCAGATCGACGCTGCCCTGGCCGCCCTCGGGGCGATCGACTCGAGCGGGTTGCTGGACATTCAGGCGGAACGGGCCTCCACCGAGGCGGCGCCCACGCCCGGCCAGTCCTGGAGCCTTCGCGTGGTGGGTCAGGATCATGCCGGAATCGTCCACGAGATCGCGCAGGTGCTCGCGAGCCGAAAGGTGAGCATCGACGAGCTCGAGACCGAAGTGGGTCCGGCGCCCATGAGCGGTCGGATGTTCACTGCGACCGCCACACTCACCGCTTCAGCAGACATCGATGCCGACCAGCTCGAAGCGAGCATCGAAGCGGTGACCCCGGACCTCATGGTCGAGGTCGAACCGATCAACTGAACCGAGGAACCGTGGACATCGCCATCGCACTCTTTGATCGACTCACGGCGCTCGATGCCATCGGTCCCTACGAAACGCTCCAGCGCCTTCCCGGCGCAACGGTCACCTTCGTCGGCGAACGAACGGGCGAATTCCGAACCGACAACGGCTTCCTCGGCCTGATCGCCGATGCCACGTTCGCCGACCACACCCAACCCGATGTGGTCGTCGTCCCCGGCGGCATCGGAACCGATGGGCTGATGGGCCGTGACCATCCCATCCACGCATGGCTCGACGCCGTCCATCCGACCACACGGTTCACGACATCGGTCTGCACCGGTTCGCTCGTTCTCGCCGCCAACGGTCTGCTCGACGGACTCGAAGCCACGACGCACTGGTCGACGTACTCCACGCTGGAGGAGCACGGCTCCATCCCGACCGGCACCCGGGTCGTCGAACACCTCGACGAGCGGATCATCACCGCCGCCGGCGTCTCCTCCGGCATCGACATGGCGCTTCGGCTCTCCGAGCTGCTCGTGGATGAAACCGCGGCGAAGGCGATGCAGCTGATGATCGAGTACGACCCCCAGCCGCCGTTCGATGCGGGCAGCGTGGACAAGGCCGGCGACGAGGTCATGACCCGGCTGATCGAGTACACGGTCGACAAGTCCTGAGGTGGCCCACACGCTGAAGGGTCGGTACCTGTTCGAGCCGGAACCGACCAAGGGATCCCGATTCCTTGCGACCGTCGC
>JAHDHM010000215.1 GCA_020631315.1 Acidimicrobiales bacterium | reverse complement strand
CCGCGCTGTTGGCGGCCAGCGCGTACGGGATCTCCCACGCGGTGTTGGTGTTTTCGTTCGTGATGGACAGCGTGGCCTCGATCGCCCGGAGCGACTCGACCTGCACGCGGACCGGCACGACGGTGGCGCCCGCGGCGCGACGCAGCACGGTGAGATCGACGCCGGCGATGGCCGGCGCGTCCTGGGCCCCTGCGGTGCTCCCACCGCCGATGAGCGCGACGAACAGGAAGAGTCCGCCGACCATCCGATGGGGTTGCATGGTCGGCAATGGTACGACAGGGCGTCGGGGCGCCGAGGGCATCACTCCATTCACGCTCGCCATGCCGAAAAGGTTCCGAAAAATGTCACCGGGAGCGCACGCACCACACCGCAGGGCGTGTCACACCCATGTACTAGACCGGGGTGATGGAGCAACCGATAGTGGACCCGCCCGACCGCGGTCGGCTCGAGCGGAACCTTCGGCTCATCACCGGGCACGAACTGCTCGTGGGCACCACGCCGTGGTTGGCGGTGTTCGTGCTCTTCACCCGAGCCCGCTTCGATCTCGAAGGCGCCATCCAGCTCTCGGGCATCTACTACCTGGCCGTGGTCGCGTTCGAAGTCCCGTCGGGCTGGGCCAGCGATCGCCTCGGTCGGGTGCTCACGCTCCGTCTGGTCGGGGTGGCGTGGATCGGCGCGTTCACCTGCTGGCTGATCGGCGACGATCGATTCGCCATCATCGCCACGGGTCAGGTGCTGCTCGCCATCGGGTTCGCCGCGCTGTCCGGCACCGACGTCACCTTCCACTTCGACACGCTCGAGGCGCTCGGACGTGAGGACGAATACGCCGACCGGCAGTCCTGGGTCGCCAGCCGCGGGCTCTTTGCCCGCGCCTTCGGCGTCGTGCTGGGCGGAGGCCTGGGCCTGATCGACCTCCGCCTGGCCTTCGCTGCGTCGCTGGTGCTCGCGGTCGGGCAGCTCATGGTGACGTTCCAGTTCACCGAGCCGCCCCGCTCGGGCCGAGCCGACGATCTCCTGCGTCAGGTCACGGCCTGTCTCGGCTACTTGCGCTCCGCGCCGCTCGCATGGATCTTCGGGTACGGCGTTGCCATGGTGGTGTTGGAGCACGTCGCCTTCACGTTGTTCCAGCCCTGGCTCACCGAGACCCTCGGCCAGACCGCAGAAACGCTCGGTTCGACGCCGCTGTACTCGGGCGCCGTTCTCGCCGCCATGGCGCTCTTCGGCGCCGGCTTCGCCCGCTCGGCCGCTCGTCTCGGCCGCCGGTTCGGGGTGGCTCGAGCGCTCGTGGGCCTGGGCCTGCTGTCGGCCGTCATCGTGTCGAGCATGGCCGTGTGGCAGCACCTTGCGCTCGTTCCGATCGTCGCGTTGCGGTCGGCGCAGGGGGCGGCCGCGCCGATTCTCATCAGCGCAGTGGTCGCGCCGCGGGTCGGCCAGCAGCATCGCGCCACGCTGCTGAGCCTCAATTCGCTCGCCGGCCGGCTGTTGTGGGGCGGCCTCTTGTTGATCGTGTCCGTGAATGCCGCCGACGACGTCGGTGGAACGCTCGGCCGCCTGGCACTCGTCAGCTGGGCGCTGGTTGCGGCAACGGCGCTGAGCGCTCGCGTGGTGCAGCGCCGTCACGGCGCCATCGTCTGAGCTCAGGCAGCTTGGGCGCCGGCCCCCGGCAGCCGGGCCGCTTCCGCTCGCTCCATCGCGTCCGCCAGGAAGTCGGTTCGGATCGGCTTGGCGACATAGTCGTTCATTCCCGCGGCGAAGCACGCCTCCTGGTCCGACACCATGGCGTTCGCAGTGAGCGCGATGATCCACGGTTGCTCGACGCCGTCGAGGGCGCGGATCTCGCGGGTTGCGGCGAGCCCATCGAGCACCGGCATCTGCATGTCCATCAGGACGACGTCGTAGTGGTCGGTCTGCACCGCCGCCACCGCAAGCGCCCCGTTGACGACCACGGTCGCCTCGTAGCCGAGCTTGCCGAGCATCGCGAGCGCCACCTTCTGATTGACGGCGTTGTCCTCCGCCATGAGGATCCGCAGCGACTCGGTCACCGGACCGGCGTGGTCCGCTCCGTCATGCGCAGCCGGCGCCGGCTGCGCGGCGTTGACCAACCGCGCCAGCGTCTCTCGCAACCGCCAGCTCCGAGTCGGCTTCATGAGGGCGGCGTCGAACAGGTGCTTGTCGTCCTCGGCCACGACGGTGCCCGAGGACAGGAGCACCAACGGAAAGCGCCGGCCCGTGTCGTCGAAGCGTCTGTGCAGCTCGTGGGCGAGGTAGATCCCGTGCATACCCGGCATGTGCATGTCGAGGATCGCAATGTCCACATGCTCGCCGGCGTCGACCACGGCCAACGCGGCCTGTCCGGACGGCACGCTGATGCAGCGCACACCCCACTGATCCGCATTCCGCTCGAGGAGTTCCCGGTTCGTGTCGTTGTCGTCGACCACGAGCACCGTGATGTCGTCCAGCGGCGCTTCGACCGTCCGCTCCGCCTCGAGGAGTGCGCCTCGCTCGGCAACGATGTCGAACGTGAAGGTGGCGCCCTCGCCTTCGCCACCGCTGCGAACCGAGATGGAGCCACCCATCTGCTCGCTCAGCGACTTGGAGATCGCCAGCCCCAGGCCCGTGCCCCCGTACTTCCGAGTGGTCGACTCGTCGGCCTGGCTGAAGGCCTGAAAGAGACGTCCCAGCGCCTCGGGTGCGATTCCGATGCCGTTGTCGGCCACCTCGACCGTGAGCCGAAGGCGCCCATCGACTTCTGATGCCGCGGCACACGAGACGGCGACCTCGCCGTCCTCACCGGTGAACTTGATGGCGTTGCTCACGAGGTTCACGATGATCTGCCGGAGCCGGGTCGAGTCGCCGACGAGCATGTGGTCGAGGGCCTCGGCGGGACGATGAATGAGTTCGATGCGCTTGGCGGCGGCCCGGGCCGAGAGAAGCTCGAGTCCGGACAGGACGCACTCTTCGAAGTCGAAGGGCTCGTGTTCCAACCGAAGCTGATCGGCATCGATCTTGGAGAAGTCGAGCACGTCGTTCAGCACCACGAGAAGCGACTCGCCGCTCGTTCGGAGGGTGTTGACGAAGTCCTTCTGGAGCTCGTCGAGGTCGGTCGACAACAGCAGGTCGGCCATGCCGATCACGCCGTTCATCGGCGTTCGGATCTCGTGGCTCATGTTGGCCAGAAACGCGCTCTTCGCCTTCTCGGCGGCCTGTGCCTCGACGAGTGCGTCGCGCAGCTCGGCGGTCTTGTGCTCGATGATGTCGTCCTGCTGTTCGGCGAGGCGGCTGACCTCGGCGTGTTCCCGACCGGCGATCCAGGCGACGGCGCCGATCACCACCGGCGCCGTGCAGATCATCCACAGGAGCTGACTGCCGGCGAGCACGTCGGCGAAGGCGGAGAAGGTGAGCGCTCCAACCGTCGCCTGCGCTTCGAGGGGGATGGCGACCAGGGGGAAACAGAGCCCGAAGGCCACGCCAAGAAACGTGTATCGCCGTGTGATTCGATCGCCGCCCATCATCGATTCATCGACGACGACAATGTCGGGGTTGAGCCGATGGAACAAAGCTGCAATCCTGCTGACATGACCGATTTGAACAATTGTTCAACCGCCGAACGACTCGCAGCGATCAGCGCAGGCTGGTCCCCCGACCCCGGCGCATCCCTGTCGCTCCATGCCGACGCCTACACCCGGCCGGAGTGGTTCGACCACGAACAGCGCACCGTGTTCGCCCGCACCTGGCAGTGGGTCGGCCACGTCGAACTCGTTCGGGACCCCGGCGCATACGTGGCGACCACGGTGGCCGGAATGTCGATCGCGGTGGTTCGTGACAAGGCCGGCGAGCTGCGTGCCTTCTACAACGTCTGCAAGCACCGGGCACACGAGCTGCTGGACGGCCGGGGCACCACCAACGCCATCACCTGTCCGTATCACGCCTGGACCTACGACCTCGGCGGTCGCCTCACCGGTGCGCGGCACACCCAACATCTGGTCGACTTCTCCACCGCCGACATCTGCCTCGACCAGGTCGGTGTCGAGGAGTTCGGCGGATTCGTCTGGGTCAACCTCGACCCGACCGCTCGACCCCTGGCCGAACAGGCAGGCGACCTCGGGGCGGAGATCGCCGACTGGGCGCCCGACGTGGCCGACCTCACGTTCGCGCACCGCCTGACGTACGAGATCGACTCGAACTGGAAGAACGTGGTCGACAACTTCCTCGAGTGCTACCACTGCCACGTTGCGCATCGGGACTTCGTCTCGCTCGTCGATATGGACACGTACGAGGTCACGACCCATGGCATCTACTCGAGCCACATGGCCGAGGCCGGCAAGAGCGAGAACAGCGCCTACGACGTCAGCGAAGCGACGGTGACCGACCATGCGGTCTGGTGGCTGTGGCCCAACACCTGCATGATGCGCTACCCGGGTCGCGGGAACTTCATCATCATGCACATCATCCCGACCGGCCCCGAGACCACGCTCGAGACGTACGACTTCTTCCTCGAGACGGCGGAACCGACCGAGGCCGAACTGGAGTCGATCCGCTACATCGACGATGTGCTGCAGGCCGAGGACATCGCCCTCGTCGAGAGCGTGCAACGCGGCATGCGAACACCTGCCTTCGAGCAGGGCCGGATCGTCAACGATCCGAACGGCTCCGGGCTGTCCGAACACGCGGTGCACCACTTTCACGGCCTGGTGCTCGACGCCTACCGCTCCCCGATCGACGGAGCCGACGCATGAGCGGCGCACTCGACGGAAAGATCGCCGTCGTCACCGGCGGCCGTGGCGGCGTGGGCCGGGCCGTGTGCGAGCGGTTCGAACGCGAGGGCGCGGTCGTCTATGCGGCCGACCTGTCTGCGTCGGGCAGCCTCGACGACTCGGCGGCGCCCGGCGCGTTCCTGCAATGGGACGTGACCTCGGAGGATGACGCCGTGGCTGCCATGGCCACGGTCGCCGACGCCCACGGGCGGCTCGACGTCCTGGTCAACGCTGCCGGCATCGAGATCGAGCACACCATCGAGGAGACGACGCTCGATGCATGGAACCGGATCTTCGCCATCAACGTCACGGGTACCTTCCTGGCCAGCAAGCATGCGCTGCCGCTCCTTCGCCACAGCGACGGCGCCTCGATCATCAACTTCGGGTCGTACGACGGCTTCATCGCCGACCCTCAGCTGGCCGCCTACTGCGCGACCAAGGGTGCGGTCCATGCACTCACGAAGGCGATGGCCTGCGACCACGGTCCCGAAGGCATTCGGGTCAACGCGGTGTGCCCGGGCTACGTCGACACCCCGATGCTGCAGAGCTTCTTCCAGGAGAGCGGCGACATCGACTCGCTGCAGCAGGCGGTGCGGGATGTCCATCCGCTGCGGACGTACGGCACGCCCACCGACATCGCCAACCTCGTCAACTGGCTCGCATCCGACGAGGCCCGGTATGCGTCCGGGCAGCTGTGGGTGATCGACGGCGGCCTGTCGGCCCAGGTCCAGCAGATGCGGTTGTGACCGTCACCGCGGCCGACACCCGCACCGCGATCCTCGACGCGGTCACCCGCGTGCTCGCACGGAAGGGTCTGGCCGGCGTGACCGTGCGTGCGGTCGCCGAGGAGGCCGGCGTCGCCGTCGGTTCGATGAACTACCACTTCGACGGCAAGGCCTCGCTCATCGCGGCCGCACTGGAGCGGGTTGGTGCCCAGGACGCGGAACTCGTGGCCCGGGCCGAGCCGGACGCCGATCCCGGGGCGCATCTTCTCGATGCCCTGGCCCGCGTCGTCGACGATCCATGGCTCGAACCCGCCTACCTGGGGCTTCGCCTTCAGCTCTGGTCGCTGGCGCCGGTGGATCCCGTGTACGCCGAGATCAACCACCGGGCGCAGGTGGGCTACCGCTCGGGGCTCCGGCAGCTGATCGCCGACGCCATGCCCACGCTCGATGGCGACGAGCTGGACCGCCGGGCCGCCGATGTCCTGATCGTCCAGAACGGCATGTGGCTCACGTCGATCTTGATTCCGGATCGCGCCACGATCGAGCGCGGCGTACGTCGATGCGAGGCGATTGCGCTCGCGCCGGCCTGACCGGTCAGCTCGGTGGGAGCTCGTCGGGTTCTTCGGTGATGTCGGTGAGATCGGCATCGGCCGACGCCGCCGACCCCGACACGTCGTAGACGTCGCGACCGGCCGCTGGTCCGCGTCGCCCGAAACCGCCGAACCCGGTGCCGGTTCCGAACGAGGTTCCCAGCCCGGCGGTTCGGACTTCGACCCGCTTCCGGAAGGCGCGGATGAGCGGCGGGCGGAGGATGGCCCGAATCGGCGGGATGAGCAACGCCAGGCCGACGAAATCGGTCAGGAAGCCGGGCGTGAGCATCAACGCCGAGGCGAAGAAGATCATGGCGCCGTCGGCCAGGTCATCGGTGGGAAGTTTGGCCCCGCGGAAGCTGTCCTGGATCCGCCGAATCACGCCGAGTCCCTCGCGGCGAACGAGCCACGCACCGGCGGCGCTCACCGCGATGACGAGGAAGATCGTCTCGAACCAGCCGAGCTGGCCGGCCACCTGGGTGATCAGCCAGATCTC
>JAHDHM010000214.1 GCA_020631315.1 Acidimicrobiales bacterium | reverse complement strand
GCCCCCGACAGCAACGAGGTGATGAGTTCCACGAGCTGCATGACCGGCACCGGGTTGAAGAAGTGCACGCCGACGACCTGCTCGGGGCGCTTCGTCGCCATCGCCAACTTCATGATCGGGATCGACGAGGTGTTCGACGCCAGCACCGCGTTCGGGTCGTCGACCACCCGATCGAGCATCTCGAACACGCTCAGCTTGGCTGCCTCGTCCTCGACGACGGCTTCGATCACCAGATCACGGTCGGCCAGCGCCGTCTCGTCGGTCGTGAAGTCGATGACCGCCATCGTCGACGCCATCTCCTCCTCGGTGAGCTTCTCGGCACGAACACCACGGCTCAGTGACTTCTCGATGCGAGCCGATCCCGCGGCGAGCGCCTCACCGCTCGACTCGAGGACCACGACGTCGATGCCCGCGCGCGCCACGACCTCGACGATGCCCGAACCCATGAGGCCGCAACCGACCACGCCTACTCGTTGGAACGTCATGGGCGACAGCCAACCACACCGGCGGCATCCGTGTCGGCACTCGACGTGCCGTCTGGGATCAGGAGCTGGAGACGGTCGGCAGCGGCTCGACCGCTGCCGCGAACACGACCCGCCAGCCCTCGAGGTCGACCTCGAGTGAGTCGAGCGAACGGGCGACTCGATCCTCCATGCGGCCGGCATCGGCGTGGCCCAGCGCTCTGTACGCCATGGCACGTGCGAGGCGGACCACCGCTTGCGACAGGCGGCTCTCGGTGTCGTCGATCATCTCGACTGCCGCATCGAACGCGGTGACCGCCGACTCGGTGTCGCCTCGACGGGTGTGCGCCAGCGCGATCGCGAGCATCGCCGACCGGCGGTCGAGGTAGGTCGCCTTCGGTGAGTCGACGACGGCCGACGCGGTCGACAGTGCGTCGTCGCAGGCACCGGACGTCACCTGGATCAACGCCATCGTGCTCGCCAGGTAGGTGCCGTCGACGTCGGCACCCACCGCACCTTCGGCGATACGACGAGCGGCGTCGACGTCGCCCTGCTGGAGCATGGCGAGCGCGTGGGTCACGGTGATGTCGACGGCGCCGAGCGTCCGCGGATCACTGGGCACGGTGCGAATCGACTCGAGGAGCGTGACCGCACGGGCTGCATCGCCGACCTGGGTGGCGGCGCCGGCCTCGACCATGCGGACGAAGTCGATGCTGTTGCGTCCGTCGATGTCAGCGAGTTCGGCGGCCTCTGCCAACGCGGCGCGACTCTCGGCGAACTGGCCGAGCGCTGCGTTCGCTCGACACAACGTGCCGAGCGCCTGGATGACACCGAAGTCCGAATCGATGTCACGGAAGACGCGCAGGGAGCTCTCTGCCCGATCGACGGCCTCGCGGCAGCGGCCGGCCCAGAGACTGATGCTGGCGAGCAGCAACTGCATCATCGGTTCGCCGAAGCGATCACCGCGGCGCACGGCCTCCTCGTAGACGAGCTCGGCGATCGAGAGGGCCTCTTCGCTGTCACCCTCGTGGAAGTGGAGGAACGCAGCGAGCCCGAGCGCCCAGCCGAGACCACCGGCGTCGTCGTTGCGGGCGAAGATCTCGATGGCACGATCCAGCCGCTGCCGGGCGACGACGGTGTTGCCGGTCTCGAAAGCCACCCAGGCGAGGTTCTGTTGGCACCACGCCTCACCGGTGGAGTCGTCGAGCGCCACGAACAGCTCGAGAGCGTCGTTGAAGTCGACCACTGCGTTGTCGCGGTCGCCGGCCATCAGCGACGCCATGCCGCGCAGCCGGTGTGCTTCTGCGGTGCCGGCGACGTCGCCCAGCTCCTGCCAACGACGCAGCGCGGCGGAGAGATGTCGGTGCGCCTCGTCCCGGTCGCCCTGCGCGGCTTCGATCTCGCCCTTCATCATCAGCGCCGAGGCGAGCCCGGCGTCGTCGCCACGAACGAACGCGACCCGGCGCGCGTGGTCGGCGTCCTCGAGCGCTCCCTCCAGCTCCCTGAGGCCGAGACGGGCACGGGCGCGACCGAGGGCGACCTCGACGAGGCGGGCGTCGTCGCCGTCGATCAGCTCGAGCGCCTGTGCGAAGAACTTCCCGGCCGCCAGATGCGACGACGACGACTCGGCGTCACGACCAGCTTCGGTGAGCCACGTCAGCGCCTGGCCGACGATGTCCTCGGGGATGCCGTCCACCGGGCCGAGCTGGCGACGGATCTCGGCCACCGCCGCGAAGTGTCGAGCGATGATGCCCGGCGAGACCTCGGTGCGGTCGGCGCCGTCGTAGCGGTCTGCCAGGTACTGACCGATCCGCAGATGGGTCATGGCCCGGTCGGTCTTGGTCTGGGTGTTGTAGGCGATGTCGCGGACGAGGTCGGAGCGGAACGTGTAGCGATCACCTTCGGTGGTGAGGATCTCCTTCGAGACCAGCTGCCGGAAGATCTGTTCCGGCGAGTCGGCACCGGCGACCTCGCCCATGATCAGCAGGCCGTAGATCGGGCCCGAGCGGCCGATGACCGCGGCATCGTCCACCATGTCGCGCTCTTGCTTGCTGAGCGCGTCCAGACGAGCCGACACGAGCCCGCGCAGGGTGTCCGGCAACTCGCCGAGACGTCCGACGAGGTCGGGGCGGGTGTCGGCGCCCGCTCCTGCGTCACGCAGCAGCGACGTCAGCTCCTCGAGGAAGAACGGGTTGCCACCACTGCGGGCGAACAACGCATCGGTGAGCTGGTCCGAGACGTCGACGCCGAGAAGATGGCGGACGAGACGGGCCGAGGCCGACCGGTCGAGTGAATCGAGGTTGAGCACCGTCGTGTTGTGGCGACCGGGCGGCACGACCCAGCGCTCTTCGTCGACAGCCCATCGAGCTGTGGCGATCACGATGAGCGGCTGGTTCGCCAGCGCAGTGATCAGCGACTCGAGCAGCGACAGCAGCAGTTCGTCGGCCCAGTTGACGTCGCCGAGCGTGAGCACGATCGGTCGACGCTGCACGGCAGCGTCGAACAACATGCGGATGCCGACCTGCACCTCTTCACGACGACGTGTCGGGTCGAGCGAACCGAGCCCGCTGTCGTACCCCATGATGTGGAGCACCACCCGGACGATCCGCACCACGGCTTCGTCTTCGGGAGTGACGTCGAGCAGGCGAGCAACGGCCTTGGTGATGCGTTCGGACGCCGCGTCCTCGGAATCGGTGGCCGGCACCTCGAACGCGGTGGCCAACGCTTCGGCGATGGGCCGGTACGGGTTGGTCTCGCCGTAGGGCAACACACGGCCTTCGAGCACCAGTGCGTCGTGATCGGCTTCCGCTGCGGAAGCGACCTCTTCGGCGAGGCGGCTCTTGCCCATGCCACCGTCACCGAGCAGCAACAGCAGATGAGCACGACGGCGGGTGACCGACGTGTCGATCGCCGTCTGCAGCTGCAGGAGCTCTGCGTTGCGACCGATCATCGGTGCCTGGAAACCACGCCGCTGGCGGCCGGGAGGGGCGAGCTCGCCGATTGCCACATAGAGGTCGGTGGCGTCGTCACGCCCGCGGATCGACGTCGGCCCGCGGTGCTCGTACTCGATCGCGTTGAGCGTGGCATGGCGGGTGGTCGGTCCGACGAGGATCTCGCCGGGAGCGGCCAGACCTTCGAGCCGGGACGCCAGGTTCACCGTGTCGCCCATGGCGGTGTAGTCACCACCCGCGCTGATGGCGCCGACCAACACCTCACCGGTGTTGATGCCCACGCGCATCCGGACGTCGAAGGCGACGTCCTTGGTGACGTCGGCGAGGCTGCGCTGCATGCGCAGTGCGGCCCGAACCGCACGTTCCGGGTCGTCCTCGTGGGCGGTGGGCGCACCGAACAGGGCGACGATGCCATCACCGATGATCTTGTCGACGGTGCCACCGAACGAGGTGATGTCGGAGACGAGCCGCTCGAAACACCGATCGATGAGGTGTTTGACGATCTCGGGGTCCTGGTCCTCGGAGAGGCCCGTGAAGCCCACCAGATCGGCGAACAACACGGTGACGATCCGCCGCTCCTCGGACAGCACCAGGAGGTGTCCACAGTTCGAGCAGAAGCGCGCCGATTCGGCAACCGGGCTTCCACACGACGGACACGCGGACATGTCGTCCAGTGTACGGGTCGTCGGGAAATCGAGCCTCCTCTGATCGGACGATTGCCCAACTCCTCCCACCAGATGACCCGATCCGAACTCGACGGACGGACAGGGCCCGTTCCGACCTTCGGAGGACGCCGGCGCAGGGCCCTGTCGCTACCGTCGAACCCGATGCTGCGCCACCGCTCCGCCCTCTTCGATCTCGGCATCGTCGTGATCCTGTCGGCGATGGCCGTGGCCTCCGTCGTCATCGACGACGACGTGAGCAACGCCGTCGCGAACGGCTACCGAGCTGTCGACGTGTGGTTCTGGGTCTTCCAGGCCGGGCAGGTGTTTCCGCTGGCCGTCCGCCGTCGGTGGCCGACCGTGGTGATCGCCGTGACGGGCATGTCGATCATGTTCGCCTCGATCGCGAACTACTCGACCTCGTTCGCGATCTTCGGGGTGCTCATCGCGCTCTACACGGTCGCCGCGTATGCCTCTCGGACGGACTCGCTGATCTCGTTGGCGATCAGTTTCGTGGCGATCCTCGTCTCCATCGCCGCGACGTTCGACGGCCTCGAGACCGTCGTCGTGGTCGCGTCGAACTACGTGGTGTTCGGCACCGCGTGGCTGCTCGGCGATTGGGTTCGAGGTCGCCGAGAGCACATGGCCGCGCTCGAAGAACGGGCCCGACGCCTCGAAGCCGACCGTGCTGACGCCGAGGAACGGGCCGCACGCCGCGAGCGCAACCGGATCGCACGAGAACTCCACGACGTGGTGGCCCACTCGCTGAGCGTCATGGTGATCCACGCAGGCGCCGCCCGACGCGACCTCGAACGTGACGGCGACGAACGCTCCGACCGGATCAAGACGATCGAGGACACCGGTCGAGCCACCTTGGCCGAGATGCGGCATCTGCTCGGCCGCATCCGCGCCGATGACGAGGACGCCCCGCGGGCACCGCAACCCGGTCTCACCGACCTCACCGCACTCATCGACGACTTCGACGCCGCAGGCCTGGACGTCGAGCTCACCCTCGACGTCCCCGACGACACCGAGCTCGCCTCCACCGTGGCGCTCTCCACCTACCGCATCGTGCAGGAGTCGCTCACGAACGTCCTCAAGCACGCCGGCACCGCACGCGCCGCCGTCAGCATCGGCGTGGACGACGATGGCATCCGCATCGAGGTCACCGACGACGGACGCGGCGCCGCAGCTGACCGCAGCGAACCCGGGCACGGCCTCGTCGGCATCCGTGAGCGCGTCGGTCTCTTCGACGGGACACTGCACGCCGGACCGCGAGTGGGAGGCGGATGGATGGTCAGAGCTCGACTGCCCCTACAGGAGACGAACGCATGAGCGGCATCAGCATCGTCATCGCCGACGACCAGCAGCTGGTGCGCACCGGTTTCGCCCTCATCCTGGGCGGTGAGCCTGGCCTGGAGGTCGTGGGCGAGGTGGCCGATGGCGCCGCAGCGATCGACGCGGTCGAGCGCCTACGGCCCGACGTCGTGGTCATGGACATCCGCATGCCCGGCGTCGACGGCCTGGAGGCCACGAAGACCATCGCCGAGCGGTACCCCGAGACACGGGTACTCGTCGTGACCACCTTCGATCTCGACGAGTACGTCGACACGGCGCTGCGCAACGGCGCGAGCGGCTTCCTCCTCAAGGACGCACCGCCGGAGGAGCTGGTCCACGCCGTCAAGGTCGTCCACGAAGGTGCCGCGCTCCTGGCCCCGCGAGTGACCCGACGGCTCATCGAGCACTACCTCACCGAGCCGGCGCCGGCGGCACCACCCCCCGAGCTGGCCGAACTGACCGAACGCGAGATGGAGGTGCTGCTGTGCCTCGCTCGCGGCCGCTCGAACGCAGAGATCGCCGAGGAACTGTTCGTCAGCGAGACGACGGTCAAGTCCCATCTGGGTCGGATCCTGATGAAACTCGGCCTGCGCGACCGGGTACAGGCCGTGGTGTTCGCCTACGAGCACGGGCTCGTCACCGTCGGCGGCCACGACTGAGCCGAGGCTCGGCGCGGCCGGGACGGCTCGATCCAACACGGCTCCACCCATCGGCCGACCCGTAATCCGACGTTTGGCCGATGCCGGTCGTGACACCGTTCTCGTACCGTCGGTGACATCGATCAACAGGAGTCTCAAGTGACACTCACCTCCCCGACGACCGCGGTCGCCGCCCGCGCGGTCAACGCCGTCAAGACCTACGGCAAGGACGACACCGAGGTCCGCGCCCTCGACGGCGTGACCGTCGACTTCCACCAGGGCCAGTTCACCGCCGTCATGGGCCCCTCGGGTTCGGGCAAGTCGACCCTCATGCACTGCATGGCCGGCCTCGATCAACTCACCTCGGGTGAGGTCTTCATAGACCAGACCGAGCTCAGCGGTCTGTCACGCCGTCAGCTCACCCTGATGCGCCGCGACAACGTCGGCTTCATCTTCCAGGCCTTCAACCTCGTGCCGACGCTGTCGGCGCGAGAGAACATCCTCCTGCCGCAGATGCTCG
>JAHDHM010000213.1 GCA_020631315.1 Acidimicrobiales bacterium | reverse complement strand
GAGTCGGCCTGTCCGCCACCCAACGCCCCCTCGACGAGATCGCCCACTTCCTCGGCGGCAACGACACCGATGGGCAGCGACGACCGGTCACCATCGTCGACGCCGGCGTTCGCAAGCCGCTCGAACTCGAGGTCGGCCACCCAGTCGCGGAACTCGACGGCAGCGGCATCGTCGACATCCCCACTGGCGGCGGAGATGCGAGCAGACCCGTACGCCGCGTTCGACGCACACCAGCGGTCGATCACCACGTGATCAGTGGACCGGCGAGCGGTGCGGTCGGTGTGCCACCACTGCCACCGGTCGACCGCGTACGTCATCGACATGCCGGTGATCGATGCGAGCAGCCGGGGGTCGTCGCCGTGCAACGCTGCGGTCACGATCGGGCCGAACGGCGCCGACTCGTAGCGGGGGAACGCCGTGTGCTCACAGGCTCCGCCATCGCCCTCCAGACGATCCAGGAGTGCGCCCACGAGCGTCTGTTTGCCGGCTCCGTCGATGCCCTCGACCGCGATCAACACGTCCGACAACCTAACCGCGGGGTGTCCCGGCGTCGGGTGACCGGTTGCGGCAATCGAGACCCCTCACGCGATGGGCGGGCAGTACTCTTCAGGGCCGTGTCCGAGGGGTTCATCAAGATCTGCGGCATCACGTCGGAGGACGACGCGTTGCTGTGCGCCGCGATGGGCGCCGACGCCATCGGCTTCATCTTCGCTGCCGGGTCGCCGAGCCAGATCACCCCTCGACGGGCGCGTGACATCGCTGCCCGCGTTCCCGACGGAGTGCTGACCGTCGGCGTGTTCCGCAACGAGGCGCCAGAGCGTGTCGTCGAGATCATGTACGAGGCCAACCTCAAGTGCGCCCAGCTGCACGGGCACGAGACGGCCGAGGAGTCGCGGTTCGTCGCCGAACGCGTCCCGGCCGTCATCAAGGTCTTCGACGCCGGTGACCCCAAGATCGACCGCCTGTCGGACTACGGCGCCAAGATCGCCATGGTCGACAACGCGAAACCCGGCTCCGGCGAGGTCTTCGACTGGAAGTTGCTCGACACCAGTTTGAGCGCACGTCTACTGCTGGCCGGCGGGCTGGGCCCCGACAACGTCGCTGAGGCGATCCGCTCGGTGCGCCCGTGGGGCGTCGACGCGAAGTCGATGCTCGAGACCGAACCACAGCGCAAGGACCCCACCAAGGTGCGCTTGTTCGTGCAGCGCGCACGAGAGGCGTTCGCGCAGCTCGTGCCCGACGGCGGAGAAGCGGTAGAACGATCAGCCGGCGAGTTGATCTACGACTGGCTCGACGAGTGAGCGATCACTCACCAGCCACAACCCGCCCCCAGCCCACCCAGCTCGCTGTGAGAACCCACCCAGCTCGCTGCGAGAGCACAGCCTCAGGAGTCCCCGCGATGACGATGACCGAACCCACCAAGGACGGCCGCTTCGGCGAGTTCGGCGGACGGTTCGTTCCCGAGTCACTGGTCGCCCCGTGCGAGGAGCTCGAGGCCGCGTTCCGCGAGGCCTGGGCCGACCCGCAGTTCATCGCCGACTTCCACCGGGTGCTGAAGGACTACGGCGGCCGTCCGTCGCCCGTCACCGAGGCCTACCAGCTGTCCGAGCAGCTCGGCGTTCGTGTGCTGCTCAAGCGTGAGGACCTCAACCACACCGGCTCGCACAAGATCAACAACGTGATCGGCCAGACACTGCTCGCCGCTCGCATGGGCAAGACCAAGATCGTCGCCGAGACCGGTGCCGGTCAGCACGGTGTCGCCTCCGCCACGGCCGCCGCCATGATGGGCATGGAGTGCAAGGTCTACATGGGCGCCGTCGACGTCGAGCGCCAGGCCCTCAACGTGTTCCGCATGAAGCTCCTCGGCGCCGAGGTCGAAGCCGTCGAGTCCGGCTCGCGCACCCTGAAGGACGCCGTCAACGAGGCCATGCGTCACTGGGTCGCCCACGTCGAGGACACCCACTACTGCCTGGGCTCGGTGATGGGCCCGCACCCGTATCCCTGGATGGTGCGCGAGTTCCACCGCATCATCGGCGACGAATCCCGTGAGCAGTGCGCCGCCCTCCTCGGCGGCGGTGTTCCGGACGTCGTCACCGCCTGCGTCGGTGGCGGTTCGAACGCGGCCGGCATCTTCGCCGGCTTCGCCGACACCGACGCCGAACTCGTCGGCGTCGAGCCCGCCGGTGGCGCCGCCGTCGGCCACGGCATCCGTGGCGTCGTGCACGGCATGGAGAGCTACCTGATGCAGGACGAGATGGGCCAGGTCCTCGAGGCCGAGTCGATCTCCGCCGGCCTCGACTACCCGGGCATCGGCCCCGAGCACGCCCATCTCGCCCACATCGGCCGCGCCACTTACGAGAAGGTCACCGACGACGAGGTCGTCGAGGCGTTCCAGTTGCTCAGCCGCACCGAGGGCATCATCCCCGCTCTCGAGACCGCGCACGCCATCGCCTGGGTCGCCCGTGACAAGCGCCTGCGTGGCAAGACCGTGCTCGTGAACCTGTCCGGTCGTGGCGACAAGGACGTCAACCAGATGATGGAGATCCTCGGATGACCCTGTCGCTCGAAGCGGCCCTGCGAGCCAAGCGTTCCGAGGGTAAGAAGCTCCTCGTTCCCTACATCACCGGCGGATTCCCGGGCTGGGCCGACTGCGTCCGGGCTGCCGCAGCGAACGGCGCCGACGCGGTCGAGATCGGCATCCCGTTCTCCGACCCCGTCATGGACGGACCGGTCATCCAGGAGGCCTCGTGGAAGGCCCTCGAAGCCGGTGCCACACCGCCGAGCGTGCTCGACGAGGCTGCCGAGCTCGACGTCGAGATCCCGCTCGCCGTCATGACGTACTACAACCTCGCCTACCGGGCCGGGCACGAGCGCTTCGCCGCGATGCTCATGCGCGCCGGCGTGTCGGGCTGCATCCTTCCCGACCTGCCCTATGTCGAGTCCGCACCGTGGCGCCTCGCTGCGACCGCCGAAGGCGTCGAGCCGGTGCAGCTGGCCGCACCCACCACGCCCGATCACCGGCTCCCCGAGCTGTGTGCCTCGTCGCGTGGGTTCGTCTACGCGGTCGGCCTGATGGGTGTCACCGGTAACCGGGCGGCACTCGCCGAGTCGGCCACGGTCATCGCACAGCGCTGCATGGACGTGTCGGACATGCCGACGCTCGTCGGTGTCGGTGTGTCGACTCCCGAGCAGGGTGCACAGGTGACCCAGGTCGCCGACGGTTGTGTGGTCGGCACGTCGATCGTGAAGAAGATGCTCGACGGTTCCGGTGCCGAGGGCGTCGGCGAGTTGACCGCCGAGTTCCGCGCCGCGATCGACGGCGCCAACGTCCCGGCCTGAGGCCGCCGGATCGTCGTGCCTTCGGCAGACGACCCCGAGGTCCCCGGGCCGACGTTCCATCCCGCGTGTGAGTTGTGCGCCGCCGACCGCTACACGCACTGGTACTCGGTCGACGACGTCTGCTGGGTCGCCGACTGCGACGCGTGCAGCACACCCATGGTCGTGTGGCGCCATCACGGCGTCGCCCCAGACGATGCTGCCATCGAGCACATGCTCGAGCAGCTCGGTGCCGCTGCACGCCTGCGCTACGACGGTGACGGGTTCACGATCGACCGGACCATGCGGCAGATGCCCACCCACTTCCACGCCCACGCTCGGGTCACAGGATGGTGGGAACGCCGCTGGACCGAACCGGTGTCGCGCTACACCGGCGTCGGTGGCAAGCGAGTGACGGGCCGGACCGTCGGCGGAACCTCGCAATCCGACTGAACAAACCCTCACACGGGCAATCCATCAGCCGATGGACATGCGTGTCGTCACAGTCGTCACAGCCCGAACCGGGCAAGCGTCCCCAGCTGAGGGCCATTCCCGAGCGTCGACGGAGCGATCGTTCCCAGACGTCGGGGAGTGCCGCGCTCGCCGGGGACACCGCAGAGATCTCCGGGAGCGCCGCCTTGGACTCGACCATCGCCCGCAGCATCACCCCGGACGTCGGGGAGCGCCGCTCGCCGGACCAGGCTCCGGAGCGCCGCCCTGCAACTGCCCGTCCGGTCGTGCCACCTCCTGCACCCGTGCCGTCTCGTGCGTGGGCGCCGACGAGCACCTCGCCGCTCGACCGGCTGCCGCACTTCAGCCTCATGGCAGTGGTGCTCCTCCTGCACGTCGTCGGCCTGATCTGTGCCGTCGTCTTCCTGCTCTGAGGCCCCAATAGGCTGACGGGGTGCGATTCGCCCCCCTCGTCGCTGTGCTCTTCGCCGCGCTCGCCGCGTGCGGTTCATCGACCCCCGAAGCGTTCTCACCGCCGCCTGACGAGACCTACCCCGCCGACGTGTTGGCGGCCGGCGAGGTCGTCTACGCGCAGCGTTGTGCGACCTGTCACGGCAACGAGGGCGCGGGTCGTGCCGGCCCGAGCCTCATCAACGTCTGGCAGCGACTCACGGTCGACGAACATCGAGCCGTGATCATCAACGGCCGTCGCACCATGCCGTCGTTCGAGCTGAGCCTCACCCCAGAGGAACTCGACGCCGTCGTCGCCTACACGCGAGCCGGCTGGGCGGTTCCCTAGCAGCGGGTTCGCGCCACTTCGTGGCCCTCACCTCGCTGTCTCCTAGCAGCGGGTTCGCGTGGGCGTTTCGCCGAAGGCGAAAGGCCGTGAGCGACCGTCAGGGAGCGTCGGCGTCGACGATGACGAAGAGCATGTCGGCCTGACACGCGGTCTCGCCGTCGACGTGGGCCACGCCGGAGCCCTTGCCGGCTCGGGCGCCCATGCGGCCGAGTGTGGCCTCGAGGGTGAGCACGTCGCCGGGGACGACCTGACGGCGGAAGCGTGCCTTGTCGATGCCGCCGAAGAGGGCGAGCTTGCCGTCGAAGGCCGGGTCGGCCATCGCGGCGAGGCCTGCGGTCTGGGCGAGGGCCTCGACCATCAGCACCCCCGGCAGGGTGGGGCGGCCGGGGAAGTGGCCGGCGAAGAAGTCCTCGTCGCCGGTCAGGTGCCAGCGAGCCGTGCACGAGACCCCCGCCTCCAGCTCCACGATCTCGTCGGGGAACAGGAAGGGGGGTCGGTGCGGAATGAGGTCCTCGGGACGAGGAAACTCGCTCATCGGATCAGCTGGCCGGGCCGACGACGATGGTGCCGTTGTGGCCACCGAAGCCGAAGTTGTTCGACAGGCTGGGGCCCGGCGTCCACTCGCGAGCGCTGCCGTGGACCACGTCGATGCTCGGCATCTCGGGGTCCGGCGTGGCGTAGCCGGCGGTGGGCGGGATGAGGCCCTTCTCGATCGACAGCACGAGCGAGACGGCCTCGATGGCTCCGGCAGCGCCGAGGCCGTGGCCGGTCACACCCTTCACCGAGGTGACGGCCGGGCCGGGGTCGCCGAACAGCTTGGACATGGCGTGCGCTTCGGCCATGTCGTTCAGCGGGGTCGAGGTGCCGTGCGCGTTGACGTGCACGATGTCGTCGGGGGAGAGACCGGCGTCCTCGATGGCGATGCGCATGCAGTTGAGTGCACCGTCGCCGCCGGGGGAGGGGGCCGTGATGTGGTGGGCGTCGGCGTTCGACGCCGATCCCAGCAGCTCGGCGAGGATCGTGGCACCGCGGGCTTCGGCGGTCTCGTAGTCCTCGAGCACCAGCACACCGGCACCTTCGGTCATGACGAAGCCGTCGCGCTCGGCGTCGAACGGGCGAGAGATGCCCGACGACGACAGCGCGGTCATGTTGCGGAAGCCGGCGACACCGACAGGCGTCATGGCGGCTTCGCAGCCGCCGGTGACGACGGTGGTGCAACGGCCCGACTCGATGAGGCGCGCCGCGTTGCCGATGGCGTGCGTGCCGGCGGCGCAGGCGGTGGTGATGGTTTCGTTCGGTCCCTGGAGACCCCAGTTCATGGAGATGGCGGCGCCGGCGGCGTTCGGCATCATCATGGGGATCAGGAACGGGCTGACCCGCCGGGCGCCCTTCTCGAGGAACTTCTCGACCTCGGCCTCGAACGTGGCCATGCCACCGACACCGGTCGCGTAGATGACGCCGTTGCGGCCGGGGTCACCGTGGATGCCGCCGGCCTGGTCGATCGCCTGCATCGCCGCCGCCATGGCGAACTGCGTGCTGCGGTCGGCGCGGCGTGCTTCCTTCGGGTTCTCGTACCAGTCCGTCGGGTCGAAGTCGGTGACTCGACGCTCGGGACCGTCCTCGACGGAGCCGTTCAGCCCGTCCCAGAACGCATCGACGCCGGTGCCACACGCCGCGACGACGCCGACGCCGGTGATGGCGACGCGACGACGTGTCACTGCTTCGATTCGACGAGCGCCACGGCGTCCTTGACGTGCGTGACGTTCTCGAGCTCGGCCTCGTCGACGCTGATGTCGAACTCTTCCTCGAGCGCCATGACGAGCTCGACGAGGTCGAGGCTGTCGGCGTCGAGGTCGTCGGCGAAGCTGGCATCAGGGACGACCTGATCGGCCTCGACGCTCAGCACCTCGACGGCGCACTTCTTGAAGCGGTCCAGTGTGTCGCTCACGGCATTTCTCCTGGTGTGACCCGGCCTCGCGCGAGACCGGCGATGAATCTATCGGGTGTGATGTTGACGAGTGCGCTGCAGCAACGGTTCAGTGCCCCATGCCGAG